>JAILKT010000095.1 GCA_024693545.1 Lachnospiraceae bacterium | reverse complement strand
CATTCACACTTGTAATACAATCGATACCATAGGAAGTCGGTCTTACCTCACTGCTGTCCCCGCTTTCAAAATTGTATTTATCATCGTACTGCATAATCTTGCCAAGCATTAAAGCAACTCCTCGAAGCTTATCATAATCCGACAGTGCAGATGGTATATTTATATAACTATTATACTCATTTAATATTTTCCAAAATTGTGGTTTTCCTACGCCATACCTGATACCCTCAGTGAAAGAGAAAATATCAGAATATGTATCCTTTATCGTTTCTTCGGAATAGTGTTCATTTCCGGAGTTTTTCGAGCAGTAAACCTCGAACTCAAAACCGCTTACCTTCAGCGCATCAGTCCCTTCGTTCTGGATCCCGTATTTATCATTAATGCCTTTAGCTTTATCCCACCAGAACAGATCCGGTATATCGATAGCCAGCGCATCTACTACTTTACCAAGGCTGTATTGTTTAGCTAACTCTGCACTGAATTTTGTTTCGAAATCTTTGTTATTCGCTTCGTTTGCTCTGTAATAAGTAACTGCAGTTCCGCTGGCAGCCTCTGTTTTTACAACTTTTATACCGCTTATCTCGGGCATTTTTAATTGACTTACTTTTTGATCGTTTTCTGAATTCAGGTTGACGGTAAATACTCCGTTTTTATAGGTAACCCACTCATTAAGACTACCTAAAAAATCCCCAAAATATTGTTCAAAATGATGATATTCGTCATTATTATCAGAATCCTTGATCAAATAAAGATGAAGCAATATTATCTGGTCAAAGGCCTTTTTTTCAATGTCGTTAAGCTCCCTATATTTTTCTCCCTTATGAAAATACTTGGGGATTCCGTTCGTATCCGGTGTTTCATCCCTAAACACATTTTGGGGCAAAGTTACCGTTGTTTCATCGGCTGAAACTTTTATTCCGGGCGTTATCATCAAACTGAAGATAAATATCGAAAAAATCGCCATCGCGCTTGCGATTGCTACCTTTAAAACTTTTTTTAAACAATCACGTCCAGAATGCATATTTTTCTCCTTTTCAAAAGATCTCTTATTCTTGTCCGAACCACATTCTTATTGTATATAATTACAGAACTTTTCCGTCACGTCAACCCTACGCCATATATATACGAAGCATCTCCACAACTTCAACCTGTGGATCCTCCTCGTCTTCTTCTCTCGCGGGTGAATCTGAAAGTGTTCCGATATATTTAAGGAATTTGTCCATATCATCCAGTACTTCCACACTGTGACCGAAGCCTTTTCTCTTCATAAGATCCTTCAGATACTCATAAAGCTTAACGGCTGCAAGCTTTTCGCCCTTTCCTACGAGTCCTGCGACCTCGTGATCGGTAACAACGATAAACGCATATCCCATAGCGCGCTCCGGCGATGTAAGGATCACATCCGTGAGCGTCGTACTCCCGGCCGGTGAAGCTTCAATAACCTTTTTTTCCTCTTCTTCAGTTGAGGACTTATATTTCTTAAAGAGTACAAACCTCGTCACTGCACCGGCAAACGGAATAATGATCATTGCCGCAAATATCGATAACACGTTAAATTTACTGTCAAAAATGATAAGCCCGAGCACAAAAAGGATCGCCGCAAGCAGAAATGCCCCGATTGCGATCAATATTGCCAGTTTCTTTATCCTGTCAATATATCCTCTCGCTCCCTTTCCCGGAACCGTTCTTTCTTTTTTATTCATATTATCTCTCTTTCTTTTTTGTATTGTCTGCGGTTTCCCTGACATTTTGCCGTACTTTTGCTTATTCTGCCGGATCCGCATCTTCCTTTATTGCATCAGCTCCGCGAAACTGTTTATGCAACAATCTGCGATCAGTTTCTTTTGATCGTCCTCATACGCGCTTGCCGGATCGTAACATGCACAAACCTTCATTCCTGCCTCTTTTCCGGCAATCACTCCTCTGAGGACATCTTCAAAGACCAGACATTCCGAAGGCTTAACTCCGAGCTTTTCAGCCACAAACAGGAATATATCCGGGGCCGGCTTTCCTCTTTCGACTTCGCAAGCGGTGTGAACCTCGTCTATATAGGCGTCAATGCCGAGTCTCTTGATGACCGAAAAAGCGAGCTCGCTCGAATTACTTGTCGCAATCCCTGTCGCGATACCGCGCTTCCTTATCATTTCAAGGAATTCCCGGACACCCTCTTTCAAGGTCACGCGCGTATTATACATGTCCTGTGCCATATCGTTCCAGCATTTTTTTATTGTCTCAAGGTCGTCTTCAAGTTCAAAAGTCTTTTTGAAATATATGGCTGTTTCCGAAAAGCTCATCCCTGAGATCGTGTCCTGGAGGTTCGGCGGGAACGGCCTTCCTTTCGATGCCAGGTAATCTATATCGATCTGCTTCCACATCCACATCGAATCGATCAGCGTTCCGTCCAGATCAAATATTATCGCCTTTATCCCGTTCAATATCTCGCTTACAGGGATTTTCTCACCCTGTCCTGCGGGGAAGTTCGTCTTTGTTATGTCCATTTCGTGTATATTCTCCTCTGTTTTCGCCTCAACCGCTCTCTCACATCATCCTCCATCCCGGAAGATATCTGTTCTTCAGGGTATCGCCTTTCTTGCGTGCCCAACCGAGCGGAAAGCCGTCGGTGCACACCAGGACATATCCGTCCTCTGCCTCAGCATTTTTTCCCTCCACAGTTATGGTTTCGCATTTAAGATACCTTATCACTTCGTCCGAATCAGACGGGAAATCAACAGTGTTCTCATAGGCGCCGATCGGCATCGCACAGGCAAGTGCCTGTGAGGGTTCAAATCTGTCCTTCTTAATCTCGCCGAGGAGCAGTCCCCTTCTTAATGTGCGCAGTTTCTCGGCTCCGTACGGTATCTGCGGCTCAGGATCGAGCGATACAAAACCCGATTTCACGTAAAGTCTGTCAGCCGGAATCTCAAAGCCGATCTTTTCAAAGAAATCAAACGCACTGTCCGGGATATCCCGGTGCTTCTTGCGAATCGCTGCGTCATACCTGTTTACAAAAGTGGTCCCTTGGGGACGGGGGTTGGGTGTCATGGTCCCTTGGGGACGGGGGTTGGGTGTCATCCCCTCACAAGATGGACCACAACCCCCGTCCCCAAGGGTCCATTCTTTCTGCAAAAGCGCAACAAAATGACCCTCACCCTTTATCTTGTGGGGGAAGAGTCTTGCTGCGTTTGAAATTTCAGCGGGGTATTTATCGTTGTTTCCGGCTCTCACGAAACCGACCTCCCCAAAAAGCCTTTCGGCTTCAGGAAAAGGTATCACGTGCATATCGGGGTAATTATCAAGTATAAATTTCAGAGTTTCCTCGTCCTCAAGCGGTGAGAACGTACATGTCGAATATATCATCACGCCGCCGGGTGCGAGCATTTCTATCGCTTTGGGAAGTATCTGTTTCTGAAGATCCGCATAATAGCCGCTGCCGTACTGTTCCCAGTTTTTTGCCACGGCGTGCACCTTTCGGAACATACCTTCCCCCGAGCAGGGTGCATCGATGATGATCCTGTCGAAATAGCCCGCAAATACGCTTGCAAGCTTGTCCGGTGATTCTGAAAGGATGAGGACGTTACCGATCCCGAAAAGCTCTATGTTCTTAAGAAGGGCTCTTGCCCTGGAAGCGCTTATGTCATTTGATACAAGTATTCCTTTTCCTGCAAGACGTGCTCCGATCTGGGTGCTTTTTCCGCCGGGCGCCGCACAAAGATCGAGTACCTTACAACCCCCGGTGAGAGGCAGAAGTGCGCCGGGTGCCATAGCGCTCGGCTCTTGAAGATAATAAAGACCGGCAAAATAATACGGATGTTTGGAAGGCGTCGTTTCGCCTTCATCCGTACTCACATAAAAGCCGCCTTCAGCCCATGGAACAGGTTCGAGCGACTTAAAGATTTTCTGAAATTTTGCCGGGTCAATCTTCCCTGTATTGACTCTGAGTCCCGAAGCGGGTTCATCATCATAAGAGTCAAGAAATTCATCATATTCCGCGCCGAGAAGTCTCGACATATTATCCAAAAAACTTTTCGGAAGATAATTCTTATTACTTCCCGGTCCTTTGTCCTTTATCTCCTCTCGAATCAAGTCAGTCGTTCCTTCCCTTTGTGAAATTCTCCGGCCGCCAAGGCCGGAGCGTCCTCGTAAAGCTCTCAGCTCAGGCTCTGTGCTCTGTAGCCCTCAGAAATGATATCAAGTTCCTTGGCAAACAATTCAAGATGAGCCAGATCTTCAGAGTTGTATATCTTAAAGAATTCGTCCTGAATCTTGACGATCTCGCGCTTATTTGCAACCTTGTAAAGATTCTGTATATTCGTCAGGATATCTGCTACGAGATTTGACTTAAGCGTGAATGTATTCTGCGCATCCATGATCTCGCCTCTTACCAGCGACATCTCTCTGTCAAGCACGACTATGGCCTCTGCCGCTTTAAGCAGTCTGACACGCAGATTTTCGGGCATGTTCTGCTTGTATTTGTATTGCAGCGAATGCTCGATCGTAGCCCAGAAATTCATGGCAAGTGTTCTTATCTGAATCTCACAAAAGATATCTTTCGGTCCCTTGAGCGATTCAACTCTGTACTTGATGACCATATGATAACTTCTGTAACCCGAAGGCTTTTGGTCTTTTACATAGTCCTGTTCCTCGACTACTTTCATATCCGTTCGCTTTTTTATGATCTGAGCCACTTTGTAGATATCATCGATAAACTGGCATATGATCCTGACACCGGCTATATCGTCGATATGTGTCTCTATGTCATCAAGTGAAATATGCTTACGCTGCACTTTTTCAAGCAGGCTTGAAATAGATTTCACGCGGACATCTACCTGTTCTATAGGCGAGTAAAGACCTGCCGCCCTGTATGCCGACTTCATGTGTTCAAACTTATCCTTAAGTTCGTCAACCGCAAGTGCGTAAGGCTCAAGGATTTCCCTCCACATCTGTATTTCCATATGTCCGCTCCTTTCCTCCTATTTCCCGTAAATAAACTCATGTAATTCTATGGCATTCTTCCTCAGATCAACCTTTGTAACAAGCATTCCCCTGAGATTGGCGTCACTGTATGTACCGTCAACCGGTATTCTGTAATCACGGACTTTTTTGTCAAGTCCTATCTCAAACACCGCTTTTATATACTTTTGCAATGTTTCCTCATCTATATCGGTGGTGACAAAGGGAAGACATTTGTCGCAGAACTTTTTGAGCTGTTTTATGCTCATATCCTTCATCGATGCAACAACAGATTCCAGAAGCATACGATGACGTGACGTACGTCCGAAATCGCTGTACTCGCGTCCCGACGTGCCTACCTTTCTTATACGACAATACCCGAGTGCCTGATTTCCGTTGAGATGATTCATCCCTGCCTTAACATTTCTGTATTCTTCTTTACTTATATAGTTTGTTCTGTTCAGGTATGACGCTTCCTCTTCCGTCAGCTCGATATCAACGCCTCCGATCGCGTCTATGATCGACTCAAATGAATCAAAGTTCACTCTGGCATAATTGTCGATATCAATACCCAGATTGTTGGCAAGCGTCTGATAAACGAGTGAAACGCCTCCCATGGCATAGGCGGCATTAAGCCTGTTATCATTCTGTCCGGGTATGGCAACGAGTATATCTCGCATTATCGACGTGAGCTTTATGCTCCTGTCTTCTTCATTTATGGTAGCGATCATGATAAGATCCGACCTGCCGCGTCCGTCACTTCCGTCGAGGTTTTCCTCTCCGAGTAAAAGTATATTATGAACCTTCTTCTCTTCTTCCTGCACAGGCTCGGTCGTGACCGGTTTTTTCTTCACCTCGGGCATCTCCAGTTCCTGTGATTCATCAACCACCTCAATGCCCGGTTTCATGTCATAATCGAGATCATCCGGTATTTCAATGACCGGTTCCTCTACAACAGGACTGTAATTCATCTTTCCCGCCGCATATTCACTGCTCTCGGTGATCACGATCTTTTCACCGACGCCCATGGCAAATACAACGATCACTCCGACTATGACGAAAAACGATATTCCCATGATTATATACGCCCATGCGGGAATTTTCTTCAATGCCGCCATAAAGCGGGCCGGTCCGGATAACATCTCTTTTTCGATCTCAAGTCCCGAGAGCGAAACGGAATCATCCATTGAATTTATGTTTTGTTCCTGAATCGATGCTTCTATCTCTTCTATGAGGTCCCGATCATCATCCTCATGCTCCAATTCATATATCTCCCGGCTGTAATCGTCCTCATATGTATCGTCGTCCGTGACTACCTTCATATCGGCATCTTCATCAACTTCGACTTCTTTCTGCTCTGTAGAATCAACATTAAATTCACCGATTGAAATCCGTTCGGGTACGATCGTCATATCGGCATCTTCATCATCTGCGATTTCTTCCTGCCCTGCCGCGTTAAACTCATCGATCGAAACCCGTTCGGGTACGATCGTCATATCGGCATCTTCATCATCGTCTTGTGGGCACGCCAAAGAGTCCTCCTTATCGGGACGTATGATCATGTCGTCTTTATCGTCCTGATCTGTCCCGTTTGTGTCTAAGGAAGATTCATCCGGTAATATTTCGATCATCTCATCTAATCCGGGATCGTCTGCCATTTATAACCTCGTCTGTCATTTTTCATCCGACCGGTATTATTTCCTCATCTTCGGTCAGAGTCTCTGCTGTTTTATCAAAATTCTGTCCCTGAGTCG
>JAILKT010000094.1 GCA_024693545.1 Lachnospiraceae bacterium | reverse complement strand
GTCGGCGATCTCAGACAGCCGCCGTGTGCTTGTGGAGAGATTGCAGGACGGCGATCCGGCCAATGACGAGGAGTATCTTGAGCAGTTCCTTGATACCGTTTCGTTCGAGCAGAAGATCATCATCGGCATCATGATGGCCGGAGTGCTGATCTCAGTGGCCGCGGTCATCATTGTTACGCGTCAGAAAGCCCACCATCTCGTAGATCCTTTAAGGAAGCTGACCGGACAGATAGAAGACATCAGCCGGAGGATCGACACTGAAGGCTACGATGTTGAGGCCGGCCGCGTGAGCCTCGAGGAATTCAACGGCCGCGGCGAGACTGCTGCGCTGGCAGCCGCTTACATGGGCCTTATCGACAAGCTCGAGAAGATGTACGAGACCCAGCGCCGCATCGAGGACGAGAACACCATGTACGCCGGTCAGCGAACCATGGATAAGCGTTTTATCAAGGCCATCAGCCCGGTTTGCTCCTATTTCTTTGAGATCGATGTCCTCAGAGACGAAGTATATCGTTACGATATGGATGAAGGCAGCGACGTGTTCATAAACAAGACAAACATGTCATTTATGACATACATATCATATATAGCTAACGCCTATGTGCACCACGATTCTCGCGCAACCTTCCTTCAGAGCTTCCGGGAGCTCGACTTTGATGAGATCCTCTCGGGCGAGAAACCGAGGGTTGTCTGCGTTTATGAAAGGCGCACGACAGACGACCGATTTAAATGGTACACATCATGGATACGTCCTCTTTTTGACGAAGAGGGCCATAAGCGTTTGTTCTGTTTTGCACAGGACGTTGATTCGCAGCTGAGGATCCGTCATATGCAGGAAAAGCAGCTCAAAATGGCCAACGAAAAGCTTATCATGGCCAAGCAGGAGGCAGACAGTGCCAATGCTGCGAAATCTGAGTTCTTATCAAACATGTCACATGATATCCGTACGCCCATGAACGGCATAGTGGGAATGATCGATCTGGCCCGCCGACATATCGATGATAAGGAAAAGGTTCTTGATTATCTCGGCAAGATGAAGCTTTCATCGAACCATCTGATAAGCCTGATAAACGATATACTTGACATGGCATGTATAGACAGCGGCAAGCTTTCGTTTAAGAATGAGGAGTGCTCGGTTCACGGTATTGTCAGTGAGGTTTCCGATATCATTCGTGTTCAGACCGATGCAAAGGGTCAGGTATTTAATGTAAATGTGGATGAAGTCCTTCATGACAGGATAATAGCCGATGAACACAGGCTCAAGCAGATAATGATAAATATCCTTGGGAATGCTCATAAGTTTACGCCTAAAGGCGGAACGATCAACTTTGATGTCCGAGAAAAGGACAACTGCATGCTGAGCATGTGCTTTTCCGATAACGGGATGGGCATGACGGAAGAGTTTGTGGGAAAACTGTTTGGGCGTTTTGAGAGAGCACAATCATCAACAGACTCGAAGACGGAGGGCACGGGTCTCGGAATGGCAATAACAAGATCACTTGTTATGATGCTCGGCGGAACAATTGATGTGGACAGCAAGGTGGGAGAGGGAACAACATTTAAGGTTGAACTGCCTATCACGCCTGCGGTTTCCCCGACACCTGTAAGACCTGCTATGGATCTTACGGAAGAAATTGCGAAGATAGATTTTTCGGGAAAACGTTTCCTTATAGCTGAAGATAATCAGCTTAACGCCGAGATAGTCATGACGCTTCTTAGTGAGTTCGGTGCTGAGGTTGAGCATGCCGAGAACGGAAAAGAAGCCGTCAGATTATTTGAAAAGATGGGCGAGGGCTTCTTTGACTGTATCCTTATGGACATTAAGATGCCCGTTATGGACGGATATGAAGCTTCGCTTGCGATAAGGAATATCGGTACGGATTATGCGACCGTGATCCCGATCATTGCCGTTACGGCCGATGCATTTGTCAGTGATAAAGAACGTGCGCGGCAGAGCGGTATGAACGAACATGTGGCAAAACCGATAGATGTAAGACAGCTCTATAAGACAGTCAGAAAGTTTTTTAACTGAAACTGTGATATAATAAAAGGTGATGTTTGGTTTGTGAAAGGAAATGCGTATGAAAAAAATGCTCAAGAAGATCTTGGTCTGCACAATGATCACGGCGTCTCTTGTTGCGCTCTATGCGGTTAAGCCGGCTGATGACAGAACTCAGACGGTTCCGGGAGTTATGGCTGAAGAGCCGGCGGCAACATCTACTACGCCCATAACGACGGCTGCAGCATCTCCTTCTGCAGGTGCTACTCCCACAGCGGCAGCGGGAACGACTATTCCGGCCGGCATTTCACAGATCCAGCTCAATTATACCAGAGAAGAGATTTTGATCACATCAAATGCTCAGATATATTATGCAAAGCTTAAAAAATCTACGGATTCGACAGCTAAGCCCCAAGACATCATTACTGCGGCAAAGGTCAGCGATACATCTTACTTGATAGATATTTCGTCTTATTCTTCTTCGAAGGATCTTTATCTCGGAATAACCAACAAGCTCTCGGCCGATTCGAACGGTCTTTATCCGGTATATAACTGCCTGATACCCGCATCCTACAAGAAGGTTGTTTTTAACGTTGATTATGCGGCTGAAGGAAGTAACGCGACAGGAAACGGAATTATTCAGAGCGTGGTTATAAATAACACAGACGGAACTACTGTAACTTATGAGCATATAGCTCAGGCAACAGAAAAGGCACGTCCAATTTCCGAGCTTAATATTCAGTGGCGTAAAGGTAATAACTGTGCATACAGTGATTTAAATACACTTACTCCGTATATATGGGAGAGTATGAAGATCTCCGGTGCAATCCTTTACCTTCGCCTCGGTGCTGTCGACGGTATTGTTAACGGAACTGCCGGTCATCGCTACAGTCAGGAAAGCAAGATCAAGCTCGCAATTGTAAAATCAAAGGAACTGAAGGTTGACGTCTCGAAGCTTACCGTACCGATCACCAACGGTATGCAGTTCAGACTTAAAGGCAACGAAGTATGGACAACCGTTCTTCCATATAACGGAAAGAGTAAGGTAGAAAAAGCGATCCGTGATATAACGCTCGCAGCCGTACCCTTTGATCCGTACACCGAAAACACATCCGAAAAGGTAAAGGAACTTTCAATAAGTGAAATATTTAAGATTTCCGGATACACTCCGCCTGCCGATCAGGGCACGTCGGTAGAATATGAGGTCCGTGTTGCGGCTACATCAAAGAAACCGGCATCGAGGACCTCAACATTTAAGATACCTTATCAGTATGCGTCACCGGTCGTTGTGGCTCAAAAAACGGGCTCCGACATCCTCTTTACGAGCATTACGAACAACCCGCTTGATAAAGTTTCCGGAAATTATGAGTATGCGGTAGTTGACAAAGCAGATATAACTTCGGATAATATAGTGTTCTCAAAAGTTAAATGGTCAACTATAAAAGACGGATATGTATTGAAGACAGGCAGCAACATAAAGGGAACATACAACAGAAAAGACGGTTCGAGAAAGACTGTAGTCCTTGGAGATTCAGGCAGTGTTGTACTTGTGCGCCGTAAGGGTATGAAGGAGAGCAAAAAGAATTCGGCGGTTCTTGCATCGCATTATACGATTGTGGATCCGACCGCACTTCCCACACCTACCCCTACTCCCACAACATCACCATCGGTTTCGCCGTCAGTTTCGCCGTCGGTTTCACCATCGGTTTCACCGTCAGTTTCGCCGTCGGTTTCACCGACCGTTACAACTACGCCGTGACATCAGATAGCGCAGCGTAAGCATTGGGAGAATAGAATAATCAATAGTTAAGGGGATTTTGTTATCATGCCAAAGAAAAATAAATATGTTAAACCGGGGCGATTCAAATTGGAATTGATTCCGATCATGGCGGTGCTTGGAATCGTGCCTATTGTGGTTTTTGAACATACATATGCTACAGGCCTTGAGAATCTGTCGTTTATAGACAACTATGAAAAAGCGGATTTTTTCCTTGCCTGGAAGATGTTCATTTTTACGGCGCTTACTTTTGCTATGGCATGTGTTACCATATATAAACTATATCGGGAAGGCAAAAAGATCCGATTTGAGAAGGTATTTATCCCCCTCGGTGTCTATGCTTTCTTTGCTTTGCTTTCAGCTCTTTTCAGCGAGTATCAGCCGCTGCCTTTCACGGGGTCGTATGAGCAGTTTGAAAGTGTATTTGCTATCATGGGATACGCCGTAACAGCTTATTATGCATATCTTTATATTGAAACCGAAAAGGATCTGAAGATAATCCTTGCAGCGCTGTCCTTCAGCGTCATATGTATGCTTTTGATAGGTCTTACCCAGGCTTTCTTTACCGATTTTTATCAGACGGATTTCGGAAAACATCTTATTCTTTCACCGGACAAATGGGATACTGCCGACGAGTTGATCTTTAATTTCGAAAAGGGAAGAGTCTATATGTCCCTTTACAATCCCAACTATGTTGGATCGTTTGTTTCATTCCTTTTCCCCATTTACATTATGCTTGCGCTTAATAAGTGGAAGTTCAGGTTCGCAATGATACCGGGATGTATTGCCGTTGCAATAGGACTTATCCTTGTGCTTCTCGGCTCTCAGTCTCGCGCCGGATTTGTCGGTGTTATTTTATCGCTTATTCTTCTTCTTGTTGTAATGAACAAGAAACTGCTCAGATTCTTTATTCCCATACTATTGGCGGTTCTGCTTATTTTAACGGCTATCAATAAGATGAACGCCGATGCCGACAATTATTATCTTAACAGGCTCCTTTCCATATTTGAGCATACGGAATCTCAGGAACCGAATTTCTCGGCGCTTTCCAACGACGGAGAGCAGCTTCACATTACGTACTGCGGAAATACACTTAATATAGAATTCGACTATAACGGAGAAACGGGTGAATACACATTCCATTTAACGGATGAAGACGGAAACGGGGTTAATGCCGAGAACGCCGATGAAGAATGGATAGTTCCCGTGGACGAAAGATTTTCAATGCTTAAGATACGTGCCGTAGGACTTGAGATGTACAATACGGCAGGGTATGGTGTTTTGATCGATGGAAAAGAATGGTATTTCATGAACACGGGTTCCGAGGTCAAGGTCCTGTCCGGACAGCTTAAGCCTGCTAAGATCCAAACGGCCGAAGTATTTGAACCTCTCAGGGGCAAGGAAACATTTGCTTCTAACCGTGGTTATATTTGGGGAAGGACGATCCCTCTTCTTAAGAAGAATTTCTTCATAGGAAGCGGCCCCGACACGTTTACAAATGAATTCCCCAATGAAGATTATCGATCGGCATATTATTCGGGATATGAAAACACGATCATAACAAAGCCTCACAATATGTATCTTCAGATCGGAGTACAGACCGGTGTACTGTCTCTTATTGCCGTACTTGTATTCTACGGTTGGTATTTTGTGCTTGCAATCAGCACTTATACAAGGATCAAAAAGCTTGACTTCTTCGGACTGACCGGTGTGGGAATCTTCCTCGGAAGCTTCGGTTATATGGTCACGCAGATGATCAACGATTCGAGTATCACGGTTGCGCCGATATTCTGGACCATGATGGGTGTCGGTATAGCGCTTCTGTTTAAGACAAGAAAAGAACTTAAAGAGCAGATTGCGCAGGACAAAGAAATCAAAATGCAAAAGAAACTTTTAAAGCAGCAGAATACGGCTGAGGGCGAAGCAATCCCGGATGCCGGAGATGAGACCGGGGACACTGCAAACAGTGATGCCGTAGATAAGGCTGAGAACCCGGCAAACAGCAATGCCGGAGACATGCCTGAAATAGCAGTGGATACGGCTGCCTCGGTAAAAACAGATAATGGAAAATACTCCGAAAACGGCAAAAATATAGGGACTACAGTTGTAGAAACGAGGGCTGCTACAGATGGAAACAATAAAAACAAGCGTAAAGGATCTGCTTCTCGTAAAGGCAGACGTTCACGTTGACAATCGCGGTTATTTCTTCGAGTCCTGGAACAGGAAAGATTTTGAGAAGGCGGGTATTACAGCCGATTTTATTCAGGACAATATCAGCGTTTCAAGCGGAAAGTGGACACTCAGAGGACTTCACTATCAAGCCGGAGAGTTTTCTCAGGCCAAACTTGTAAGATGTCTTAAGGGCGAACTTATCGACGTAGCCGTTGATCTCAGACGTGAAAGTGAAACCTTTGGGAGATGGGCGTCGGTGGTCCTTAGAGAGGGTGACGGGCAGGCTTTCTTCGTTCCGAGGGGATTTGCTCACGGCTTTCTGACTCTCTCGGATGAGGTGATCTTTTCGTATAAGGTTGACAATACGTATGAGCGTTCTTCAGAGCGCAATATTTTCTACGGCGACCCCAAAATCGGGATCGAGTGGGGCCTCCCTGACGGCGTGAAACCGCTTCTAAAGCCCGCTGACGAACAGGCACCGATGTTAAAGGACGTAACGGATCTGTTTTAACTCGGACGGAACAGTAGTCGTCCTTTGAAAATGCATAGAAACGGATGCCGGAGAATATAAGAGAGCTGTTTTAACTCGCTCGGGATATAGGCTCAGCGAGGATTCGCACGGATTCGGATGGGAAATATGTCTGCAAAGTATAGGAGTAGAAAGAATTGAAGGATTTTCTTATAGTAGGTGCAGGGCTGTACGGAGCAGTTATGGCGAGAGAGCTTACACGTAAAGGTTACAGCTGCATCGTGATCGATAAGAGAAGTGCACCCGGCGGAAACATCCGCACGACCATGCGCCGCGGTATCATGGTACATGAGTACGGGGCACACATATTTCATACAAGTGACGAAGAGGTCTGGAATTATGTAACAGACTTTATTCCAATGGTACCCTTTGTGCATTCGCCTGTGGCATGCTACAAGGGGGATTTTTATTCTCTGCCGTTCAATATGCACACATTTAAGGCGCTTTTCGGTTGCAGCGAACCGGAAGAGGCGAGAACGTGCATCGAAAGGGAGGCTCTTGCAGAGAAGCTGAGGATTCTCGAAGAAAGAAAGAAGATGAAAGAAGCGGCTCTTGGGCGGGAAAAAACTCAAAGTGACATCGAAACAGATGCCGGGCGGGAAAAAGCTAATGATGACTGCGATGCTGCTTCCGGACGGGAAAAAACTCAAAGTGGCAGCGAAACAAATGCCGGGCGGAAGTTTGTACCTGCGAATCTTGAGGAGCAGGCGCTCGTTTCGGTCGGACGAACCGTCTATGAGACGCTGATAAAGGGCTACACGGCTAAACAGTGGGGCTGCGATCCGCGTTTACTGTCTGCTGACATTATTAAGAGGATCCCGATCAGATACACATACGATGAGGATTATTTTACGGACAAATATGAGGGATTGCCTGATACAGGCGAAGGCGGATATAGCGGGCTTATAGATAAACTTCTGGATGGAATAGAATTTCGGCCGGAAACCGATTATATGTTGCTTCGCGATGGAGTTGATCCCGAAATGTGGTATAAGTCGCCCGGACTAGGGCTTGCAAAGAGAGTTATCTATACCGGGGCCGTTGACGAATTCTTCTGTGAATGTTATGGGACGCTTGCATACAGAAGCCTGAGATTTGAGCAGGAAGAATTGAAGGATGATGATTATCAGGGACACGCTGTTGTTAACTATACCGATTCGGAAACGCCTTTCACGAGGATAATTGAGCATAAATATCTGACTGCGTGCTATAAATCACAGGGCGAACCATTTACGGTTATAACGAGGGAGTATCCGAAAGTTTTTGAGAATGGTGATGAGCGTTATTATCCTGTGCGAGACAATTTGAGCATGGAGCGCTATAATAAATATATGGAGCTTGCCGATAAATGTCCTCAGATCGCGTTTGGAGGGCGCCTCGGCAGCTATAGGTACCTCGATATGGATAAAGTCGTTAAAGAGGCCTTAAAGGACAGCAGAGCATACTAAGGCGAGGACAGGATGCGGCAGATAACGACGGTGAAGAACGTATGCCTCGGATGCGGCAGATAACGACGGTGAAGAATGCAAGCCTCGGATGCGAAAGGGATAAGGAGCGTCAGTCATGGATGAGTTGATGGAAAAGCTTCGCGAAAATAAGAAAACGATATGTACTCTTCTTATCGTGCTTGCCGCACTTTTGCTCGTGGCTGTGATATTCTTTTCGTTCCTTTTGAACAAGAACGGTGAAGAAGAAAAATCACAGAAAGCGCAAAACAATGAGATATATAAGACACTTGAGGTTCATTTCCTTGACGTCGGACAGGGCGATGCGGCGCTTCTTATGTGCGGCGGTGAAGCTATGATGATCGACGCCGGAAGCAACGATTCGGTCGCGTATGTCGAGAAATACCTTGAAGGACATGGGATCACCAAGTTAAAATATGCTGTAGGCTCCCACTATGACTCAGACCATGTCGGCGGACTTGACGAGATCCTGAATGATTTTGAAGTTGAAACGCTGATACTGCCCGATCAGGAGCGTGACACATCGTCATATAAAAATGTCACGGAGGCGAAAGGGAGAGCAGGCAAGACTGTGATCGCTGCGGTCGGTGACACATATGCGCTCGGAGACGCACTCATTACCGTCTTTGCGCCGGCGCGAAACGATTATATCGAGAGCAATGACTTCTCGATAGTACTTCGGATAGACCACGGTGACGATTCGTTTCTTTTCACGGGTGATGCGCAGGAGGAATCGGAGAAGGAGATGCTGGCAGCCGGCATGGACGTTAGTGTCGATGTACTCAAGGTTGCGCATCACGGCAGCAAAAAGTCGTCCGTAAGGCAGTTCCTTGAGGCTGTAAAGCCGCAATATGCCGTGATATCGTGCGGCAAGGATAATGACTATGGCCATCCTCACGCGCCGGTACTGCGAAATCTGAGGAGACTCGGCGCCGAACTTTACCGGACCGACGATCAGGGAACGGTGATCTGCTACAGCGACGGACACAGCATTGTTTGGAATAAGGAACCCGCAAAGTCGTGGCAGCAGGGTACTGCTCCCGAGGTAAAAGAAGAAAAAGCTTCATGACGAATCGGGGAAAATAAAAGAAAAGGCTTCGCGATGAAGCAGAGAAAAATGAGAAAAAGCTTCGTGATGAAGCTAAGATTATAAAGGAGGACATAAACTATGGAACTCAAGGCAACGCTTACGTTTGACAAATTGCCGCAGAATCTTGATGAGATGAAGGCGCTCCCGGGGGATATCGCATCCCTTAAGGATCCTTACGGTGTGATGGCACTTACAATTCTTGCTTATGAGGTTTATCATACCAACCCCGATGCCGCTATAGAGATGATCAAGTATCTGCGCGGTCCCCGCGAATTTTCCGCCTATGACAATCAGTTCACAAAAGATCGTTTCCCCAAGGGAGCAGCCCAGAGTGAGTATCTGATGAGATCGTATTTCGAGGGAGCGACACCCGATAACAATTACACACCCACAATGCCTTATACCATCAAGGTCTATGAGAATCCTTACAGCCGCGATCAGTTTGCTGACGGTTACCTTAAGGTTTTTGTTAAGTCGGGCGGAGCAGATTCGGAGCGCTATATAACACTTCGTACCAAAGCCTCGACAGGAGAGTGGTTTGTCTGGGGTGAATCGGGAATCCTTGTCGGAATAAGAGGAGCCAAGGCTAACGATCCCTGGGCATAAGAAAGAGCGCCATATGGGAATCGAACCCACCTCTCAACCTTGGGAAGGTCGTATTCTACCGATGAACTAATGGCGCACATCTTTGATGATTATAAAGCAATTCTGCGATATTTGCAATATAACAAAACAGAAAAGTAAACAAAAGAGAAGCCTCATAGCAGGCTTCTCTTTATATAGTTTATATTTGTTGATCTGCAGAGGAATCAATCACCGAATCCCTGCATTCCGACAAGATCTTCACGACTCGGAATATTGAACGTTATATCAGCTACATATGTCTTAGCATCACCGGCAGACATAGGCGTATCTACTTTTATGCTTTGACCGGAATTATCTGTCTGAATGATACTGTAGGAAACGCTACCATCAAAACTCGAAAACCTTTATCGAACGGTAAGCTTCTTCGCCACCCGTAAAGATAAAGATCAGTGCTACAATGATGGCGATGAGGGCGACACCAACGCCGCCGAACAGCAAGGCTTATTTCTTCATTTTCTACTCCTTTGCATTATACTCGCAACAGTATTGCGTAACTGTCAAAATGTTATGCCTTCATTTGATGAAAAAAGCAGTAATCATCAAATTACCAAGGTACTCGACTAGTCACCCGAACGATATTGATAATGATTAATAGTTATAAGCGGATATAGCCTTAATTACAAGAAAAAAGGGATTGAGACGTATGAAAAAAAGAAGCCGCATTCATAAATCTTTCCCCGAAAATAGAGGAGTCAAAGACCGATTGAATCCTTACAAGTAAGAGCATGTAAAGCAACTATATAATAGCAATATTTGCGTAGCAAATTTTTGCCGACA
>JAILKT010000090.1 GCA_024693545.1 Lachnospiraceae bacterium | reverse complement strand
CTTCATCTGACCGATGACGAAATCGATTTCTTCAAGGTCTGTCATGAAATCCTGAAGCCAGAGAGTCGCACGCTTGCCGACTGTGACGAGCTGTGCGGGCTGGTAATGTGTGTATCCGAGAGTAGGAAGAGCCTTGTACTCATCGGCGAAAGCCGCGAGATTCTTCATAAGAATAAGAAGCTGCTCCCTAAGGTACTGAAGGCCTTTTCTGTATATGATCACATCGGCGTTGTCGGTAACGTAGCAGCTTGTTGCTCCGAGGTGGATGATTCCTGCTGCGCCGGGTGCTTTCTGCCCATACGCATATACATGTGCCATAACATCGTGGCGAACCTCTTTTTCACGTGCCGCAACAACATCGTAATCGATGTCATCAAGGTGTGCCTCAAGCTCTTTAACCTGTTCCTCCGTGACATTGAGGCCAAGTTTGTGTTCTGCACGTGCAAGTGCAACCCAAAGTTTTCTCCATGTCTTGTACCTGGTGTCACTCGAGAAAAGCTCAAGCATGTAGTCTGACGCATAACGCGATGAAAGGGGGGATTCGTACTTATCCTTCATTATCTGTGATACTCCTGTCTTTATATTTGGGCTTACCGCCCCGGCTGTTTATATTTTGCCCCGGAATCCCGGGCGCTTTTCTTTCCTGTTTGTTCCTGCCGCCGTCCCGAGCGCTTTTCTCTGCCGTTGCGTCAGCGAATTATTATACTTTCGCGTTCTGCTCCGACCGAAACATATTTAATGGGACATCCGATCTGTTTTTCTATGTACTCGATGTAATTGCGGGCCTCAACAGGGAGGTCTTCGTATTTGCGCACTTTGCTGATGTCGCAGTTCCATCCGGGCATAGACGTCATAACAGGCTTTGCCTCTTCAAGAAGTGCGGGGAAGGGGAACTCATCCGTCTGTTCACCGCAAATCTCATAACGCTCGCAGATCGGTATCTCTTTCATATAGCTCATAACATCGAGTTTTGTGAGAGCGATCATTGTTGCCTTCTGAACTTCCACGCCGTAACGTGTTGCTACTATATCTATGGGACCTACACGTCTGGGACGTCCTGTCTTGGCGCCGTACTCGGCACCTGCCTCACGAAGCGCATCTGCCTCGGGACCAAACATCTCGCATACGAAAGGACCTTCGCCTACACATGTAGAATATGCTTTTACGACTCCGATCACATCGTCTATCTGTGCGCCGGGGAAACCCGAACCTATCGGCGCATATGCGGCAAGGGTGTTCGAAGAAGTGGTATAGGGATGAATTCCGTAATCGAGATCCCTAAGCGACCCGAGCTGTGCCTCAAATAATATCTTCTTGCCCGAAGCCTGTGCCTCTTTTAAGATTTTTGCGGTGTTGCAGATAAAAGGCTTAATGCTCTCACATGAGTTTTCGATCCATTCATCGATCTCATCCTCCGTAACGGGATCAGCCCCGTAAACACCCGTGAGCGTAAGGTTCTTCCATTCCATAAGATCGAGCACATGTTTCCTAAGTTTCTCGGGGTAAAAAAGTTCGCCCGCAAGAATCGTTTTCTTCTGATATTTATCCGAATAGAAAGGCGCGATACCCTGTCTTGTCGAACCGAACTTCCTGTCAGCCAGCCTTTCTTCCTCCAGTATATCAAGCTCTCTGTGCCAAGGCATAAGCAGCGATGCTCTGTCGCTGATCTTGAGGTTTTCGGGTGAAAGCGAAACACCTTTTTTCACCACATCATCAATTTCCTTCTTCAGATTTTCGGGATCGAGAGCAACACCGTTTCCGAGTATATTTATTACACCTTTGCGAAAGATTCCCGAAGGAAGAAGGTGAAGAGCAAATCTGCCCTGTTCGTTTATGACTGTGTGTCCCGCATTGCCGCCGCCCTGGAAGCGAACGACAACGTCAAAATTCTCCGTAAGAAGGTCCACCATTCGACCTTTACCTTCGTCACCCCAGTTGATCCCGACAATTGCACTGTTATTCATCCTGTTTATTCTCTCCTCACATATAGGCCGCTTTCCTCGGCCCGTTTTTTCGGATCATTTTACACTGAACAAAAGATCAGCATAACTCGGATAAGGCCAATATGACTTCGCTGTCAATGTTTCGGCTTCATCCACCATGGCTCTGAGTTCATTCATATGAATGAGCAGATCGTCTCTTATAAGACATGAGCGTTTTTCAATATCTTTAATCTCTCTTACGGCCTCAAGGCTTATCTTAAGTTCATCACATTTACCTGCAATGAAATCCTTAAGCGAAGAAAGCCTTCTGAGTGTGGTTGTTTCATATCCTACAGATACCGACACATCCGCTGCCCGCTTTACGTTGATCGAATTTGCCAGTTCGTTCGTATATCCCATGATTGCGGGGATATATGAGGTCTGGACCATCGATATCATCGTATTTGCTTCGATAATGACCTGCTTGCAATAGTTTTCAAGCATGATCTCACATCTCGACCGCATCTCAACTTCAGAGAATACATGATGTGAAGTAAGCATCCTGATATTCTTTTCATCAAGCAGATGGGGCATGCAGTCCGGTGTCGTCTTATAGTTGCTGAGTCCCCTGACCTCGGTTGCTTCTTTGGTCCAGGCGTCGTCATAGCCGTTGCCGTTAAACAATATCCTTTTATGTTCCTTTATTGTTTTACGAAGGAGTTTTTTAAGGCTCTCTTTGAAATCATCCGCCTCTTCAAGCTCATCCGCATATATCTTAAGGCTTTCTGCGACAGCACTGTTTATCATGATATTTGCACATGCAATACTGTTTGAAGATCCGAGCATTCTGAACTCAAATTTGTTGCCGGTAAATGCAAACGGCGATGTCCTGTTTCTGTCTGTGGTATCACGGCTGAATCTGGGCAGTGCATCTACGCCGAGCATCATTTTCTGTTTCTTAACGCCTTCGTAATGTGTCTCGTACTCGATAGCATCGAGTACCGCAGACAATTCATCTCCGAGGAACATCGATACAACTGCGGGCGGTGCTTCATCGCCTCCGAGTCTGTGATCGTTGCCTGCCGTTGCAACGGAAATACGTAAAAGATCCTGATAATCGTCGACCGCTTTGATGACAGCGCACAAAAACAACAGGAACTGCGCATTTTCATAAGGTGTCGCTCCCGGCGAAAAAAGATTCTGTCCCGAGTCGGTCGAAATCGACCAGTTATTATGTTTACCGCTGCCGTTCACGCCTTCGAATGGTTTCTCATGAAGAAGACAAACAAGTCCGTGGCGGGCAGCTATCTTCTGCATCATCTCCATTGTAAGCTGATTATGATCGGTCGCGACATTTGTCGTAGTATAGATGGGCGCAAGTTCATGCTGTGCGGGCGCAACCTCGTTGTGCTCCGTCTTTGCGAGGATTCCGAGCTTCCAAAGCTCCTTATCAAGATCCTCCATGAATCCCGCAACCCTGGGCTTGATGACCCCGAAATAATGGTCATCCATTTCCTGTCCCTTCGGAGGCTTTGCTCCAAACAGCGTTCTTCCCGTAAAGAGAAGATCGGGACGTTTTTCATACATTTCCTTAGTGATCAGGAAATACTCCTGCTCCGCTCCGACGGACGTGGTGACATACTTGACATCATCATTGCCGAAGAGCTTCAGGATTCTCATTACCTGCTTATTAAGCGCAATCATGGAACGCAGCAGGGGCGTCTTTTTATCAAGCGCCTCTCCGCCGTAAGAGCAGAACGCTGTGGGAATACACAGTGTTTTGTCTTTGATAAACGCATATGAGGTGGGGTCCCACGCTGTATATCCCCTCGCCTCAAACGTAGCCCTGATACCGCCCGAAGGGAACGATGAAGCGTCGGGCTCGCCTTTTATAAGCTCTTTACCCGAAAACTCAAGAATAACATTCCCGTCAGCCGAAGGCTCGATAAAACTGTCATGTTTCTCTGCCGTAACACCCGTTAGCGGCTGAAACCAATGTGTGTAGTGCGTTGCACCTTTTGAAACGGCCCATTCCTTCATGGCATCGGCAACAGCATTGGCAACTTTTTTATCCAGTGCCAATCCCTCATCGATCGTCTTTCTGAGTGAGCTATAAACCTCTGCAGACAGTTTTTCTTTCATTACTCTGTCATCAAACACGAGGCTGCCAAAAAAATCTGTTACATTATCCATTTCGGAATTCCTTTCACCGTTAAAATCATATTCTGCATATCCTGTAGAAAGAACTGCAATATAAGCACCACGACGGACCCGAGACATTTTTGAGTATCCGTCGACCCTGATAAATGGGCGTTTCAACTCAAATCCCCCGGATCCGTTCGTCTAATGCTTATCATCGGAAGATGCCTGTCCGATTGGCACTCCCCGAAATTTCAATCATATGCGTTAAAGGATCTTAACGCCTTATTACATTATACAATACCCTGTGCGTTCATTGCATCTACAACTTTTTCAAATCCGGCAATATTTGCACCAACAACATAGTTGCCGTCGAAGCCGTACTTGCGAGCTGCATTGTCAAGGTTATGGAAGATGTTTACCATGATGCCCTTAAGCTTAGCATCAACTTCCTCAAATGACCATGAAAGTCTTTCGCTGTTCTGTGACATCTCGAGAGCCGATGTAGCAACGCCGCCTGCATTTGCAGCCTTGCCGGGTACGAAGTAAACCTTCTTCTTCTGGAAATACTCTGTAGCTTCAAGAGTGGTAGGCATGTTAGCGCCTTCGCAGACTGCCATTACGCCGTTTGCAACAAGCTTCTTGGCATCATCGATGTTAAGCTCGTTCTGTGTAGCGCAAGGAAGAGCGATATCAACCTTAATTTCCCACTGATTTGTTCCCTCTTTAGCCTTGTCATGATACTGAGCTGAAGGACGCTTAGCTGCATATTCTGTAAGTCTTGCACGATTAACTTCCTTAACTTCCTTAAGGAGATCAACATCGATTCCTTCGGGATCGTAGATCCAGCCTGTTGAATCCGAACATGTAACGGGCTTAGCACCGAGCTGGATTGCCTTCTCGATCGCATAGATAGCAACGTTACCTGAACCCGAAACCGCACATGTCTTGCCCTTAAGCTTCTTGCCGTTGGACTTAAGCATTTCTTCTGTCATATAGAGAAGACCGTAGCCTGTAGCCTGTGTTCTTGCAAGTGATCCGCCGTATGAAAGTCCTTTTCCTGTAAGAACGCCTTCGAATACGCCACGGATTCTCTTGTACTGACCAAACATGAAACCGATCTCTCTTGCGCCTGTTCCGATGTCACCTGCGGGAACGTCGGTGTCTGCGCCGATATATTTGCAAAGCTCTGTCATAAAGCTCTGGCAGAATGCCATGATCTCACGATCGCTCTTGCCCTTGGGATCGAAATCGGAGCCACCCTTACCGCCGCCGATAGGAAGTCCTGTAAGGGAATTCTTAAAGATCTGCTCGAAACCGAGGAACTTGATGATACCAAGATTTACTGAAGGGTGAAGTCTGATTCCTCCCTTGTAAGGTCCGATCGCACTGTTGAACTGTACACGGTAACCTGTATTAACCTGAACCTGGCCGTTATCATCTACCCACGGAACGCGGAATTTTATCTGTCTCTCGGGATTAACGATCCTCTCAAGAACAGCGTCACGTCTGAACTTCTCTTCATTAGCCTCAACAACGGGGCGAAGGGAGTTGAGAACTTCCTTAACTGCCTGATGGAATTCAGGTTCGCTGGGGTTCTGGCTGATGACCAGCTCGATCACTTCGTCAACGTATGACTTCTTGGCAGCTTTCTTGGGAGCAGCCTTCTTAGCCGTCGTGGTCTTCTTAGCATTCGACATTTTTTTATCCTCCTCTGTCGTTTAGGGACTTGTTCCTCAAACAGGTCCCGGTTAAAATATTTTATTTTTCTCTCAAAAAAGCAAAATACGCCCTTGAGTCCATAACTCAAAGACGCCTTTGCCTTTATGTACC
>JAILKT010000085.1 GCA_024693545.1 Lachnospiraceae bacterium | reverse complement strand
ATGAGCCTTCATGCGATCGTTACCGCTCATAACGAGGGCTTTGATGAGAACATGTACCTTGATGCCAAGACAAGAACAAACGTAGAAGAGACAGGCGGAGCAAACTTCCTGTTCGTTACAAAGGACAACAAGGTCGTTACTCCTAAGAGCGACAGCATCCTTCCTTCGATCACCAGACGTTCTCTTGTTCAGGTTGCCAGGGATTATCTCGGACTTGAAGCAGAAGAAAGAATTATCCCCTTCGAAGAAGTCAAGGATATGGCTGAATGCGGTCTTTGCGGTACGGCAGCAGTTATCTCACCCGTCGGAAAGATCGTTGACCACGGCAAGGAGATCTGTTTCCCTAGTGGCATGACAGACATGGGTCCCGTTACAAAGAAGCTTTATGAGACGCTCACCGGCATCCAGATGGGCAAGATCAAGGCTCCCGAAGGATGGATCTACGAGATAATGTGATAATTATGTATTCAAAAAGCCCCGGTAAAATCGGGGCTTTTTTGTAATCATAAAATTGCGTTTTTAAGATCAGTCGACCGGATTATTCAGAAATGTCTTCGAATTCACTAAAATCCACATAACTTTCAGTATCTTCAAAAGATACAGTGTCATCATAATCTTCGTCAACGTATCCGGAATCATAATCGGATTAGTTTAAACCGTCGTCCGTATCGCCGACATAATTTCCGAGATTAACACCGTCATATCCGATAACGGATGCAAGTGCGGGTTCATCAAATTTACTGTCTTCGACATTAACATTATAAACGGGCTTTGTTCCCTGGTAGATAAGAAAACCGAAACCGGTTATAATAAGTACTGCGATCACGATGTAGAGTACACGAAGGAACTTTTGCCTTTTAATGGTCTGTTTGCGACCTGCTTTTTCTTTTTTATATGCATCGACTTTTTTCTGGCTCATATCTTTTCCCCTTGTTTTCGTTTTTAAGTCTGATATATTATAAAACAACAACTTAAAACTTTCAATAAGAGGGAGGCTTTAAATTACACCGATTTTGTGATAATTTTCTGAACAATATTACATAGTTATTTATTTGGAATATAAATTTTAAATATTGATAAAGAGATCCATTATAATAATCAGACATGAGAAAGGAAGATATATGAAAAAAAAGGCCGTTTTGTTTAATAAGATTTCAGTATTGTTTGCTATAATTTTATGTATTTTATGTTTTTCGTCCTGTTCGTGTGATAACGAAACAGTTGCAGAGCCGGTGGCTGATTTAAGTGTGCTGACGGAGGATCGTGAGGAGAGTGATCGGGAAGCAACAGATCTTACATTGCCGGATAATACGGATAAGATATCCGAAGAGAACAATATTGCAACATCCGATAATGATATAAAGGAGACTAAAGAAGATCCTTCGGAAGAAGTTGCTCCCGTTGAAGCGGTCATCGATGAGCAGCTTCAGTTTAAAGTCATCGAGCATGAAGACGATGATACGTCAGGTCTTACCGGTGCGCTTGCTTTTGTTCGTAAATTAAGGCTCGGCTGGAATCTCGGCAACACAATGGATGCTACAAACAGTGCCAACGGAGGTGCCAATCTTAATCTCGAAACCGCATGGTGCGGTGAAAAGACGACACCGCAAATGATTGATGTGCTTAAGGAATCCGGTTTTAAATCCGTACGTGTTCCTGTTTCGTGGCATAATCATGTTGACAAAGACTTTAACATCGATCCTCTCTGGCTCGCAAGAGTTAAAGAGATCGTTGATTATGTTATTGACAGGGATATGTACTGTACGATCAACATCCACCATGACAACATGAAAGAATATATATACCCGACGACGGAATATCTTGATCAGTCAAAGCGCTATGTCGGCAGAATCTGGGAACAGGTAGGAGAGACATTTAAAGACTATGATGACCATCTGATATTTGAATCGTTAAATGAGCCGAGACTGGTCGGAACGGCCAACGAATGGTACCTTTCAAACAACGATATGTGTCGTGATGCTGTAAACTGCATCAATGAGCTCAATCAGTTGTTTGTCGATACTGTGCGCGCACAGGGAGGAAACAATGCCGAAAGGTACCTTTTGGTGCCCGGATATGCGGGACAGTGGGGAGCCGCTACATCCGATGATTTTGTTATTCCCACAGATACGGCCGATAACAGGATACTCATAGAAGTACATGCATATTCTCCTGAAAATTTCGCACTTACGGCACCCACAGAAGCCAGCAGTACCGATATTTTTGACGAAACAAGCGGTAAGAGCGTCGGAGGCATAAATTCGATGGTCGCAAGACTAAAAGAGAAATTCATTAACAAAGGTATCGGCGTTGTGATCGATGAATTCGGTTCAAGGGATAAAAGCGGTAATACTGAGGACAGAGCAAAGCACGCTGCCTATTATGTTAAAAAAGCCCGCGAAGCAGGGATTACCTGTTTTGTATGGGACAATCATGTATTTTTTGGATCGGGTGAACGCTTCGGCCTTCTTGACAGAAAGACCAATACAATAAGATACCCTGAAATAATGCAGGCACTTTTTGATAATTGTCAATAAAAAAGCCGGCTAAACCGCCGGCTTACTGATCAATTGTCGTCCTCGTGATCGTCGGAAAGATCGAGGTCGTAACTTCTTATCAGCCCCTTGTATTCGGTGGGGCTGATTTTTTTAATGGATCTGAATGCTCTGTTAAAAGTTGACAGGCTTTTATATCCGCATGAGGTAGCGACCTCGGTAGTCGATACGTTGGGATAGATCAGAAGCTTTTCGGCCTGACTTATCCTTTTCTGATTGAGATAATCAGAGAAAGACTGACCGTTGAACTGCTCAAAACGTTTGTTGAATTCGGAAGGAGTAAAACCGATCATATCCGCAAGTTTTTTACTTGTGAGGTCGGTTGAAAAGTTCCAACTGATGTAGTTGTTCAGAGCAAGAAATTTATTAGTGTATTCATGCTGCTTCTCGATCGGAAGATCGGGGAAGAACGATTTGAGTTCGAGATTTGCACGACCTATCGTTACAAAAAATTTGATTAAAAGCGAAAAGAGTATGGGATCCTCATAGGCGGTTTCCTGAAAGAATTCGTACTCTATATCCTTAAGACATGAGGTAAGGATCAGGGCTGTTTTGGGATCGTCCTTTGCTTTGATATGCCTGAAATGATGGATGGATTCCAAAATGGAATTCATGCCCTGAAGACTCGAAAACAGCGAATAATCGAAAAGCGTGATCAGACGTTCACCTTCACTCGGTGCATAAAGGGTATGAAGCTCACCCGGAGCTATGATAAATACATCTCCGGGATTTATCCTGTGACGTACTCCGTCGCAAAGAACATCGTAATGATTTACATAAGGCATGATGATCTCGACTGAAGTATGCCAGTGCGTGGCATAATCTTCGTTCTGGACGTTATGATATACACGGATCCATTTCATTTTTGGAAGCGCAAGAGTGTTGTTTTCGTCTTGTACGACATGCGGATTGTTCATCATTGCCTCCGATATACACACTATAATGTTCACAATATATGATTTTATCACATGAAAATCGTACATACAATTCAAAGTATGATTTATATATACAAATTTGTTTGACGTTGAACAACTGGCTTTGTTTGTGTAAACATGCGTAAAAGAAAGCATTAATCAATTACTTTCTAATAAAATGTGATTAGTACTTAATGATCAAAAATTGCTATAATCAAAAGGGTGGGAGTAAATATCGTTCTATTTATCTGAATTTCAGGAGGAGTATATGAAAATGGGGCCCATAGCGCCGCAGGATCCTGTGAGACAGCGGCAGTTTTATTACATAATGCTTGATAAGCAGATCAGTATCTTTCCGACAGTGGACGGCAAGAACGCATCGATCATTTTTGCCAATGACGGAAGACTAAAGAGCGCTTCGGAGCTTGTAGGTAATGTCACGGACAACAGCATTCTTGATCTTCTTGCAACAACAGAAGGTGTCAGGAAGCTTGTGTACGGTATCGGTGTTTCGATGATCACAGACACGGGAGAGGGAGCTGCGTTTTTCTTTGAACAGAACGGAAAAAACAGACCAGAGGGCACATCCGTAAGTACAAAGATCACGGGTGACGGCGTTGAATATTTGATACCCTTTGATTCGTGTGAGTGGGGCGATGACGATAAAGAGCCGGGACAGTTCAGATTTGAATTTGCAAGTTCCGATGTACTTGCTACCGTTAATGTCAGATTCTATCTGAATGACGGCTTTACGGCTCCTCCTTTTGAGGGCATCGATAAAGTGGATCCCGAGTCACAGGGTTATAAAGACATGATCGGTAAAGGTGTAATGAGTCTCGGTGATACATCAAGGCTTAAGGAAGTCTTTAAGAGAGCCCGAAGCGGTGAGGATGTTGCGATCACATTTATAGGCGGTTCTATCACACAGGGCGCAGGCTCAAATCCAATTAACAAAGAGTGTTACACATACAAGACCTATGAAGGCTTTAAAAAACTGATAGGGCCGAAGGGCAGGGTTGATTATGTAAAGGCAGGTGTCGGCGGCACTCCTTCGGAGCTCGGTATGATAAGAGTTGATAAGGATCTTATCAAGTTTGGCGATGTTGAGCCTGATATCGTTGTCATCGAGTTCGCGGTCAATGACGCCGGTGACGAGACAGGCGGTGACTGCTATGAGGGACTAGTGAGACGCTGCCTCAACATGAAAAAGAAGCCTGCTGTTATCCTTCTTTTCTCAGTGTTTGTTGACGACTACAACCTTGAAGAACGTCTTGTACCGATCGGAAAGTATTATAACCTTCCCATGGTCAGCATCAAGAGCGCTGTCACCAAGCAGTTCTACCTGAAAAAAGACGAAGGACGTGTGATCGGAAAGAACGCGTTCTTCTATGACCGTTATCATCCGGCAAACATCGGTCATACCATTATGGCCGACTGTATTCTTGAACTCTTTAAGAGAGCAGACGCTTCTGAAGCAACAGGTGAGAAGACAGATGACAGGAAGGCTGCTATGCGCAGCGAT
>JAILKT010000073.1 GCA_024693545.1 Lachnospiraceae bacterium | reverse complement strand
TGTTGATAGTGATCTTGCCTGTTCCTGCTGTAAGGAATACTCTGGCAATACTGCTCTTTCTTCTTCCTGTTCCGTAGAACTTTCCTGCTACTTTAGCCACTTCTTTTTCCTCCTTTCAAACGATCAATATTTCTTTGCAGTATCAATTACAAGAGTCTCAGGCTTCTGGCTCTGCTGCTCATGTTCGGGACCTGCATAAATGTAAAGCTTCTTGATGATCTCGCGGCCGAGAGCTGCCTTGGGAAGCATACCCTTAACTGCAAAACGAATAACTTCCTCAGGCTTCTTATCAAGCATCTGACGAAGTGTAGTCTCTTTGACTCCACCCGGATAATCGGAATGGCTGTAGTAAATCTTCTGATCAAGCTTCTTACCTGTAACCTTGATCTTAGCTGCATTGATGACGATAACGTTGTCACCCATGTCAAGGAAAGGTGTATATGTAGGCTTGTTCTTGCCTCTTAAGATGTTAGCGATAGCTGTGCATAAACGTCCGAGTGTCTGACCCTGAGCATCTACTACATACCACTTACGCTCTACTGAAGCTGCACTGGGCATAAATGTCTTTGTGTCCATTTTTATTCCTCCTTGTAAAATATCCCTTTATACGGGATTCATTGTTTCTTCTTTTTCACTGTGCTGCTGCACACCGAAACGCCTCATTCGAAGCGCGTACCTGCACAGTATATCGAGTGCTTCGGTCAGTGTCAACACGTTTTTTTGGTTTTTGGGGACAAATCACAAAAAAAGTTGCAAATTTTGCATATTTTGCAACTTTTCTATCATTTCCTGCTTAATTGAGTCGTTATACTTCCTTTTCAAGTCTCGCTCGCAAGACTTGGCATGAGATTTTGGAGTAGCGCCGGCTGACATCTTCAGAGCCGGATCCATGCGCTTCCTCACTGAAATAAACTACTGTCTGACACGTCTTCCGTTCCGGTATATTTTATTTCCAATAACGTCAATCCTTGCGCCGGTGCCTTAGGGCCGCTGACTTTTCTGTCACAGGCTTCGAGTATCTCCTTTACGTGCTCGGGCGGATACATATGATGACCCACTCGTATAAGCGTTCCTGCGATTATGCGAACCATATTGTAAAGAAAGCCGTTACCGCTTATGCGTATAGTGATCAGTTTCTGACCGGTTGCAAGATGCATTCCCCTGATGTCTTCGGTATGTTCCTCAACGTCAAGGGTATATACCGTTCTTACTGTCGTTTTTGTCTGGGCATGCGCCGAACAGAAACTTGCAAAGTCATGCTCTCCGACAATATACTGCGCACCTGTCTTCATTGCCTGAGTATCAAGAGGCAGATATACAAAATGAGAATATCTCCACAGCATCGGGTTGGGGTGGTTACTGTTCAGAATGTTATACTCGTACGTCTTTACGCAATCGGCGTGACGCGGATGAAAATCAGCACGCACCTCGTGGCTCTCACTTATTACGATGTCTCTCGGAAGAACACGATTTAACGCATATGATATCTTGTCCGCGGGGATCCTGGTCTCCGTGTCAAAAACAGCCACATTTCCCAGGGCATGAACTCCCGAGTCTGTTCTGCTTGCACCCGCGATAACGATCTTTTCTCCGAGAAGGTCACTAAGTGACTTATTGATCACTTCTTCGACCGCCGTACCGTTCGGTTGCATCTGCCATCCGACATAGTCTGTTCCGTCATATGCGATGGTCATATAAACCCTTTTCATCCGCTCACCCTCGCTCGTTCTATCTGACACCGGTCAGTCGCAGACCTTGCGCCGTTCCGGACCTCTTTTCATCACGGTATAAATCCCATCCCGACAACAAAGCCGATAATAAGTACAAGGCTTATATAATCTCCGGCCGAAAATTTTAAGGGATGAAGCTTGGTTCTTCCTTTCCCACCGTGATAGCATCGTGCTTCCATTGCTTCTGCAAGTTCTCCCGCTCTTCTGAATGCCGAGACAAATAGCGGAACAAGAACAGGGATAAGAGCCTTTGCTCGTTTAAAAATATTTCCGCTTTCAAAATCGGCTCCTCTTGCCTGCTGCGCTTTCATAATCTTATCTGTTTCCTCAAGGAGTATGGGAATAAACCTGAGCGCGATAGACATCATCATTGCTACCTCATGCACAGGTACCTTGAAAACTCCGAGCGGCTTAAAAATACTTTCCATTCCTGTCGTAAGCTGAGACGGTGTGGTAGTATAAGTCATCATTCCCGATCCGATCACAAGGAGCGTAAGCCGAAGTGTCATAAATCCCGCATTTTCGAGACCGTTATCGGTTATCTTAAATATCCACCACTCCGCGATCACCTCGCCGGGCGTCAAAAACAGATTAAAGATCACCAAAAAAACAAGCAGAAAGAATATCGGCTTAAGTCCCCTGGCGATAAATCCGATCGGTATACCCGATAAAACGACGATCGATCCGAGCCATACGAGCGCAGGCAAAAAACCCCAGAATGTGTCAAACAGAAATAATGCGATTACATAGGCAATTGTGCCTATGAATTTTATCCTCGCATCCAGTCTGTGAATGACAGATTCGGAGGGATAATATTGACCGATCGTTATGTCTCTGATCATTGATTACGTCCTCGTCTATCAAGGAGCTTTTGTGAAAGCACCCTGACTGCTTCTTCCATTGTATATATTCCGGTATCCTTAATTATTCCGGCGTCTTCGAGATCCCCCATCAAAAGGCTGATCTGAGGCACCGAAAGACCCATTTCTTCAAGTTCTTTTCTTCGCGCAAATACTTCACTTACAGTTCCGTCCATCTCCAGTGCGCCATCATTCATGACCATAATCCTATCGACGTACTCGGCAACATCCTCCATACTGTGAGAAACAAGTATAACAGTTATGTTTTCCTCACGTCTGATCCTTGCTATCATATCAAGGATATCTCTTCGTCCGACCGGATCTAGGCCTGCCGCAGGTTCATCGAGCACAAGCACTTTCGGCTTCATTGCAAGAACTCCCGCAATGGCAACTCTTCGTTTTTGCCCCCCTGAAAGATCGAACGGCGACACATCGAGCAGTGAATCATCTATTCCAACACTCTTAAGAGCTTCATAAGTACGCACATCTGCCTGAAGGCCGGGAATATTCAAATTGTTCGGTCCGAACGCCACATCTTTTCCGACCGTTGCTTCAAAAAGCTGGTGCTCGGGATACTGAAAAACTATCCCAACGTTTTGTCTGAGAGTTTTCCTGTCATATTCCCTGTTCGAAATATCCTTGCAATCGTAATACACATTACCGCCTGTGCATTTCAAAAGACCGTTCATATGCTGGATAAGCGTCGATTTTCCCGATCCCGTATGTCCGATTATTCCCACAAACTCACCGTCACGAATATGAAAAGAAATGTCTTTTAACGCCCTTTTCTCGAAGGACGTCCCTTTTCCGTATATATAATCAACCTTGTCAAACGTGATCGACATCTTCCGTTTCTCCCCGGCGTCTTTTCTTACTCTAACGCCTATGTGATATGTCCGGGTTTTCGGGCCGGACAATAGTTATGAAAACAATGCTGCGGACTATTCCAGCGCCTTTACATATGCGTCCACAAATTCTTCTCTGGTCAAAATACATCCGTCAAGACCTATTTTCTGTGCAAGAGCCGTTATAACAGGCACTTCCATCCCATATTTTTTTAGGGTCTCTTCTCCCTTTGAAAATACTTGTCGCGGCGTGCCTTCAAGAGCGATCCTTCCCTTTTCCATAACGATTATTCTGTCTGCGCCGACTGTTTCTTCCATGTTGTGGGTTATCAGAATTATCGTGATCCCGTCTTTTTTATTGAGCTCATGTGCGGTCTCAACTATCATTCGTCGTCCGCCGGGATCCAGCATAGCTGTGGGCTCGTCAAAGATAATACAATCAGGCTTCATCGCAAGAATACCGGCAATGGCCACTCTCTGCTTTTGTCCCCCCGAAAGACGGTTTGGCGATTCCAATTTCTTTTTATAGAGTCCAACTTTTTTCAGTGCTTCATCTACGCGTTTTTGCATTTCGTCGGTAGGGATGCCCATGTTTTCGGGCCCGAAAGCAACATCCTCTTCTACAGTTTCCGCAACGATCTGATTATCGGGATTCTGAAAAACCATTCCGGCACGCTGCCTGATCTCAAGTATGTTGTCATCATCAGTCGTATCATATCCGGCGACAACCACTTTACCTTCGGTCGGTTTTAAGAGCGCGTTAATATGACGGGCAAACGTGGATTTTCCGGAACCGTTACTTCCGAGCACAGCTATAAACTCTCCCTTTTTGATATGAAGTGAGAGTTCATCAAGTGCAGTTGTAATGCTGTCCACATTACCTTCTTCGTCACGCCTTATATATTCAAATGTCACATTTTCAAATCTGACCAAAGTCTTATTCCTTTCAGAATCACACTTTTCCCTGACCGCTAAATGTTATCATATACATGTGTTAAGAGCAACCCTTTTCACTTTTTGCAACCGGTGTGCCTTTTTACTTTTGCTCCTCCGAGCCGGACATCTTCGCGCATGTTTTCCCCCGCCGGGACGTCTTTTTGCTATAACGCATCCATTTACTGAGAAAAATAAAGGATGCAGGGCGAAACCTGCATCCCATAAGTATCGATATTCAGCTTATCATACAAGCTCGATGATCACTTTCATCGCAGCATCGCCCTTACGGGGTCCGATCTTAACGATACGGGTATATCCGCCGTTACGATTTGTGTACTTAGGTGCGATCTCATCGAAAAGCTTATCGGCAAGATTAATCGACTTAGCATCCTTCTTCTTGCCCTCATCATCCTTGGGTGTTTCTGTGATGTTGTAGAGGTATGCGTTCATACGTCTTCTTGCGGCAAGTCTGCTGGGCTTGTCTTTCTTGATTTCTTTCTCGATCTCATCAAAGACTGTAACTTTCTTGTTATCAACGGTCTCTTTGATTCTCTTACCGTCCTTGTCTTTACGAGCTACTTTTGATGTAACTGTTACTGTATCGAAATTATCCTTCTCTTTAACTGCAAGAGCGATGAATTTTTCAGCGATCCTGCGGATCTCCTTGGCCTTTGTCTCGGTCGTTTCAATCTTGCCATGGTAGAGAAGATTTGTAACCTGGTTCCTGAGCAGTGCCTTTCTCTGGCTTGCTGTTCTGCCAAGTTTTCTATAACCTGCCATTTTGTGTTCCTCCTTAAATCATTGCTGTTCGTCGCCAACATTGAGTGAAAGTCCAAGTTCCTTAAGCTTTCCAAGAACCTCTTCGAGAGACTTGCGGCCAAGGTTACGAACCTTCATCATGTCATCGGGTGTTTTATCGGTAAGCTCGCCGACAGTATTAATGCCTGCGCGCTTGAGACAATTGAACGAGCGTACGGAAAGCTCAAGCTCGTCAATACTCATATCACAGATCTTCTCAGACTTGATTTCTTCTGTCTTGGCCATAACCTCAACATTTCCTGCACTGTCCGAAAGATCAATAAATGCCTTTAAATGCTCGCTGAGCACCTTAGCTGCAAGGCTTACAGCCTCATCGGGAGCCAAGGTTCCGTTCGTCCACACGTCAAGCGTAAGCTTATCAAAGTCGGTATCCTGTCCGACACGTGTGTTCTCAACAGTCATGTTGACACGCTCAACGGGAGTGTAGATAGAGTCAACGGCAATCACGCCTATGGGAAGATCTTTTGTTTTGTTCTTATCCGAACTTACATAACCTCTGCCCTTCGTGATGGTCAGTTCAATCTCAAGTCTTGCACCGGAACCGTTCAGGGTTGCGATAACAAGGTCGGGATTAAGGATTTCGATATCCTGATCTGCCTGGATATCCTTTGCCGTAACAACACCCTCTCCCTCAAAATCAATAAGAGCGGTCTTGGGTTCATCACTTGCGCTGTTGTTCCTGATCGCGAGGTTTTTGATGTTCATGATGATCTCGGTAACATCTTCCTTAACGCCCTCAGTCCCACAGAATTCATGAACAACACCTGCAATCTTTACGCTGCTGACAGCGGCTCCGGGAAGCGATGAAAGCATGATCCTGCGGAGCGAATTACCAAGTGTTGTACCATAACCTCTCTCGAGGGGTTCAACAACAAAACGGCCATATTTCTTATCATCTGAAATTGTAACAATCTCAATTGACGGTTTTTCAAAATCGAACATTTATATGAACCCTCCTTCATGTAATGGTTGCTATTATTTGGAATATAACTCGACGATAAGCACCTCGTTAACGGGTACATCGATCTGATCTCTTGTAGGAAGTTCCTTAACAACGCCCGAAAGATTTTCATGATCTGCCTCAAGCCAGCCGGGAATCGATCTTCCGCCGGTTACTTCAAGGATATCCTTATATCTCATGGCACTCCTATACTTCTCTTTGATCTCGATCTTATCGCCAACCTTTACCTGATAGGAAGGAATGCTAACGCACTGACCGTTAACAAGGACATGTCTGTGTCCTACGATCTGACGAGCTTCTTTTCTTGTTCTTCCGTATCCAAGACGGAACATAACGTTGTCAAGTCTGAGCTCAAGCATAGTCATGAGGTTTTCACCTGCTGTGCCGTTTCTCATCTTTTCAGCCTTGGCAAACATGTTTCTGAAAGGCTTCTCAAGTACACCGTAAATGAACTTAGCCTTCTGCTTTTCTCTTAACTGTAATCCGTATTCACTGACCTTCTTACCGGCTCTTGCAAATTTTCTGTTCGACTTCTTGTCGATACCCAGAAACATAGGCTCGATGCCGAGGGATCTACATTTCTTTAATACGGGACCCATATCTCTAGCCATATCTTTTATCCTCCAATATAGAAACGCATTATAACGTTTCTGTTTCCTAGTCTAATACAAAACTATCCAAATAGTATCACTGTCATCAAACTCTTCTGCGCTTGGGCGGTCTGCATCCGTTATGAGGAACGGGTGTAACGTCCTTGATGCTGGTAACATCAATTCCGCAAGCCTGAAGAGCACGGATTGCTGCTTCACGTCCCGATCCGGGTCCCTTAACCATAACGTCAACCGACTTAAGTCCGTGAACAACTGCTGCCTTTGCAGCAGTCTCAGCTGCCATCTGAGCTGCGTAAGGAGTTGACTTCTTTGATCCTCTGAATCCGAGTCCGCCTGCACTTGCCCACGAAATGGCATTGCCTTCCGCATCTGTAAGAGTAACAATTGTATTATTGAACGAGGACTGGATATGTGCCTGTCCGCGGTCTATATTTTTCTTGACACGCTTTTTTGTAACTTTCTTAGCGCTTGTCTTTGCTGCCATCTAAGACTTCCTCCTTTGTAAACAATGCAATGCATCGTTCTATTTCGTTAGATTCCTTTAATACATTAGGAAAAATTATTTCTTCTTGTTCGCAACGGTACGCTTAGGACCTTTTCTGGTTCTTGCGTTGTTCTTGGTATTCTGTCCGCGGACAGGAAGACCCTTTCTGTGACGGATGCCTCTGTAGCAACCAATTTCCTGAAGCCTCTTGATATTAAGGGCAGTCTCACGTCTTAAGTCACCCTCTACCATAAAATGACCGTCAATGACATCACGAATTCTTCCGACCTCATCATCTGTAAGGTCGCGAACTCTGACATCGGGATTAACATTTGCCTTAGCAAGAATCTTGTTCGAGCTTGCTCTGCCAATACCGTAAATATAGGTAAGGCCGATTTCTACACGCTTATCTCTAGGTAAATCAACACCACTGATACGAGCCATACGCGCTTTGCACCTCCGTTAATAATAAGTTATGTCTGTTTTGGTACAGACGGTTACGTCGCATATGCATCACATATGCCTGCATGTCTGTTAACATGCTTTTTTGATTCAAACCGGATTACCCCGATCTGAACCGTTTTTTCAGCCGCTTTAAATCGTGCGCCGATGTTACTTAAATCAAGAACTGTATCGTTCTTCCCGGCGAAGACTTCGGAATGATGATGACATCCCGGTCTTAAGTACTGTACCCATCACGGGTTGATACCCACAATATCACAACTTTTGTCCGAACATAATTCTATGAACGAACGTTGCAACACAGAAAGCAAGTGCTATATATCGGATTGTCCCTCTTGTGCCGCCGCTCCTGTGGCGAACGGTACTTTCGAGCATATATCATGCATTCGAAAAGGGAACGATACTATCAGCCTTGTCTTTGCTTGTGTCTGGGGTTCTCACAGATGATCCGGATTGAACCCTTGCGCTTAATAACCTTGCACTTTTCGCAAATCGGTTTTACGGAAGATCTAACCTTCATAGTGACACTCCTTTCTTTAGAAACACATAAACGTTTCCGATTAACAGCCGCATACAAATCTATCAGGCAGCTGTTGTCTGCAGTCCGAAAGGGCATAATACCAGCCCATAAAAAAGCAGACCGACATATAATATACCACGTCAGTCCGCTATTTGCAAGCATATTTTTCAATCCCGATAACAGGAAATGATTATTTTATCGCACCGGGTCATCTGTCTCTCCAAATGATCCTTCCTTTAGTCAGATCGTAAGGTGAAAGTTCAAGGGTGACCTTGTCGCCGGGCACGATCTTTATGAAGTTCATTCGAAGCTTACCGCTAATGTGCGCAAGTACACGATGTCCGTTCTCGAGCTCAACTCTGAACATCGTATTGGGAAGCTTTTCAATAACTGTACCTTCAAGTTCAACTACATCACTCTTTGACATATGTCCTCCTATATGTTTTCCTCGTCCGATACCTGACTTCGTACCGTAACGATCATTTTCAATCGGTCAATGACAGGATCTCAGGTTCGCCTTCCGTGATCAAGATCGTATTCTCATAATGTGCCGCAAGGGAATGATCCTGAGTAACTATTGTCCATCCGTCATCAAGGCATTTAATATCACATCTTCCTGCATTTACCATAGGCTCAACACAGATGGTCATTCCGGGAATGAGCTTTATTCCTCTTCTCTTCATATGATAGTGAGGGATCTGAGGATCTTCATGCATCTCTCTTCCTATACCGTGTCCGACAAATTCTCTTACAACAGAAAAACCTGCGGCAACCACGTGGTCTTCTACCGCGCCGGATATTTCGTAGAGATGATTTCCACCTCTTGCATACTTGATTCCTTCAAAAAAGCTCTCTCTTGTAACTCTAATGAGTTTTTCCGCTTCTTCGCTTATTTTTCCGCACGGAATGGTTCTTGCTGCATCAGACTGATATCCTTTGTAAATTACTCCGGCATCAAGACTCACAACATCTCCTTCTTTAAGGATTATGCTTTTTGAAGGAATTCCGTGAATGACCACATCGTTTACAGAAACGCAAATTGATGCAGGATATCCGTCATAGCCGTAAAACGATGCCTTGCATCCGAATCCTCTGATAAATTCAGCTGCTTTTTTGTCTATTTCCCATGTTGACACTCCGGGAACAACTTCTTTTTCAAGGAGCTTATGAACCTCTGCCAGAATCCTGCCGGCTTCTCTCATAAGCTCAATCTCTTTTTCCGACTTAATAGTTATCGCCATGTCTTTTTCCTCTCTCCACATGTATCATAAGACTACATGTGTTTCAGTCATCCATAACCGATGTTATAAAGCCTCTATCACTTTCACTATATCTGAAAATACTTTATCAACATCCTGTGTGCCATCAACCTCTTTAAGTTTTCCGGCCTTCTCATAGTAGTCGATGAGGGGCTGAGTCTGAGCATGATATGTATCAAGCCTCTTCTTTACGATTTCGGGCTTATCGTCGTCTCTGACATAAAGTTCACCTCCGCAGAGATCGCACACGCCCTCAACCTTAGTGGGATTATATTTCACATGGAATGTTCCGCCGCACTTTGCGCAAGCACGTCTTCCGGACATTCTGTCGATTATCTTCTCATCCGGAACTTCTACATTCACAGCGTAGTCAATCTCATCTTTGTTGTCGGCAAGAGCCTTTGTAAGAGCTTCAGCCTGCGGGATGGTTCTGGGGAATCCATCAAGAACATAACCGTTCTTGCAGTCTGACTGTGTAAATCTGTCCATAATAAGCTCCAGTGTGAGCTCATCGGGAACAAGACTACCCTTATCCATATACTCTTTTGCTTTAAGTCCGAGGGGTGTTCCCTCTTTTAAATTTGCGCGAAAGATATCTCCCGTTGAAATATGGGGGATCCCATACTTAGCAGCTATCTGCTTTGCCTGAGTTCCTTTTCCTGCACCGGGTGCACCAAGCATTACTATTTTCATTATATAATTCCTCGTTTTTCTTTTTAAGATAAAGAAGGCGGAGACTGTAAGGTCCCGCCCCCAATCAAGACTCATTTAAAAGCCCAGGCGCCGGATTCGTATCTGCTCCCGCAGATAATTCTCCGCCACGAATCCATGCGCATCCACGCGGAGCGTATTAATTCAGCCGGAGCACAGCTCCGACTGAATCATATCATATTATTTGTCAAGGAATCCCTTATAGTGATGAACTGCCATCATTGCTTCAATCGACTTCATCGTTTCAAGGATAACGCCTACAACGATGATAAGCGACGTTGCCGCAAATCCAACGCTTACCTGGAATACACCGGTAAATACAAGAGGAAGGATTGCAACAATACACAATGCGATCGCGCCAATGATAACGATCTTGTCAAGAATATCCGTAAGATAATCTGTCGTAGGTCTGCCGGGTCTGATACCGGGGCAGTAACCACCGTTCTTCTTAAGATTATTTGAAACCTCTATAGGGTTAAACGTAACCGCTGTATAGAACTTAGCAAAGAATACAATGAGAAGAATGTAGATAAGTGCACCTACCGTGTACTTAAACTCACCCCAATCTGTGATATCAAACCAGTTCTGCATATTAAGCATGTAGAGAACCTTGTTCCAGAAGCCTGTTCTGGATGCGGTTGCCCCAAAGAACGAACTGATGATGATGGGGAACTGCATCAGTGACATCGCAAAGATTACAGGTATAACACCAGAAGTATTAACCTTCAGGGGAATGTTCGACGATGCTCCGCCGACCATACCACGTCCCGAAACCTTCTTTGAATACTGTACCGGGATTCTTCTCTCAGCATCCTGAAGAAGTACAATGAGCACTACCATACCGACAAGGATCGCAATGATAATGATCGCACTCATAATTCCGACGATCAGACTGCTTGCACCTGACACAAACTTTGTGTAAAGGATATCAAGATCCTGAGGAAGTCTTGATATGATATTTACAAGGAGGATAACGGAAATACCGTTTCCGACACCTCTCTCTGAAATATTCTCACCCATCCACATAAGGAACGATGTACCTGCTGTGAAACCGAATGAGATAAGCATTACACCTGTAAATGCGTCGGTATTTATGATACCCGAGTTCTGAACGCTGAAGCTGTATGCCATAGCGCCGCCCTCAAGGAATGCAAGTGCGATAGTAAGGATCCTGGTGTACTTGCCGATTCTTCTTCTTCCATCCTCGCCATCCTTCTGAATTTCTTCAAGTCTCGGAATAGCGATCGTTAAGAGCTGCATAATAATGGATGCATTAATGTAGGGCGAGATCGAAAGCGCAAATATGGACATCTGCGAGAAAGATCCACCTGTAAGTGTATCAAGGAATCCAAGCTCAAGGTTTGCCTGTGAAAGCCATGCGCCGAACTGCTCTATAGAAATACCGGGCACGGGGATCATAGATCCGATACGAATGATCACAATACAAATGATTGTGAAGATAAGTCTCTTTCTGATCTCGGGATTCTTGAATGCATTGATGATCGAATTAATCATATCAGATCACCTCTGCTTTTCCACCAAGAGCTTCGATCTTCTGCTTAGCACAATCACTGAATGCATCGACCTTAACGTTAAGCTTCTTGGTTAATTCTCCATTCCCAAGTATCTTGATACCGTCCTTAGGATTGGTGATAATGCCGATATCCATAAGACTTTCAACCGTAACATCTGCTCCGTCTTCAAATCTGTTGAGCATGCTAACATTTACGGTGATGATTTCTTTTGTATTTCTGTTACGGAAGCCCCTCTTGGGAAGTCTTCTGAAGAAGGGGTTCTGACCACCTTCAAAACCGGCTCTGGGACGTCCCGAACGAGCCTTCTGACCCTTATGGCCGTAACCTGCTGTCTTGCCGTTTCCCGAAGCATGACCACGACCCTTGCGGAAGTTATCGCTCTTCTTGGAACCGTCAGCGGGTCTTAAATCTGATAAATTCATGATATTTTCTCCTTCTCAGTTCATGCGATATTATCTGCATGATTATCTGTAATACATTTGATTATGTATTAAGTGAAATGGTGCCTGATTAGAGTTCTTCTACCTTAACCAGATGTCTAACCTGATTAACCATACCCTTAGTTGCGGCATTATTAGGGAGCTCATTGCTTGAGTTAAGCTTTCCGAGTCCGAGTGCTGCAACAGTCTTTTTATGCTTCGGAAGGGCACTTATAGTAGATTTAACTAAAGTTACCTTAATCTTATCTGCCATTTTTATTCCTCCTCATAAATGCGATTTCCGAATCGCATTATTATTGTATTACATTACCTATTAACCAGGGTAAATGACATTAATCCTTCAGCTGCTCAACACTGATTCCACGAGCTGCTGCTACCTGCTCGGGAGTCTTGAGCTGACTGAGTCCGTTGATCGTTGCAAGGACTACGTTCTGCTTGTTGTTTGAGCCAAGTGACTTTGTACGAATATTCTTGAAACCTGCAAGCTCAAGAACATTACGTACGGGACCGCCTGCGATGATACCGGTACCTTCGGGGCTCCTCTTCATAAGGACAGTAGCCGAACCAAACTTACCAATAAAGTCATGAGGCACGCTGTTGTTCTCATCAAGGGGAAGTTCGATGAGTGCCTTGATAGCTGCCTCTTTTCCCTTACGAATTGCTTCGGGAATTTCAGTAGCCTTACCGAGACCTGCTCCTACATGTCCCTTCTTGTCGCCTACAACAACGAGTGCTGTAAATCTCATGTTACGTCCACCCTTAACAACCTTGGTGACACGCTTAATGGTAACGACCTTATCCTCTAATTCCAAATTGCTAGCATCAACATTTGTACGTTTCATGTGTTGTCTCCTCCTTAGAATTCCAGACCGGCTTCTCTGGCTGCTTCTGCCAGTGCCTGAACCTTACCGTGATATATGAAGCCGCCTCTGTCGAAGACAACTGTCTTAATTCCCTTGTCAAGAGCTTTCTGAGCAATAGCTTTACCAAGAGCAGTAGCTGCCTCGATATTATTTGTATGCTCAACCTGACCTTTAACATCCTTATCAAGGGTTGATGCGGCAACAAGTGTGTTTCCTACCGTATCGTCAATGATCTGAGCGTACATATGATTATTGCTTCTGAAAACCGACAAGCGGGGTCTTTCGGGAGTTCCGGAGAAACGATTACGAACCTTTAAATGTTTTTTCTCACGGATCTTTGTTCTAGCTTCCTTCTTAAACATTTTTTCATTCCTCCTTATTTCTTGCCTGCTTTGCCGGCCTTACGTCTGATCACTTCATCAGCGTACTTGATACCCTTGCCCTTATAAGGCTCAGGAGCTCTCTTTTCTCTGATCTGTGCTGCGAACTGGCCAACTTTTTCTTTGTCGATACCTTTTACGATGATCTTGTTCTGACCGTCGCAAACTGTCTCTATACCCTCGGGGTCTTCCATGATAACGGGATGTGAATAACCGAGTGTAAGATTAAGTTTCTTTCCTTCCTTTACTACTCTGTAACCAACACCGTTAATCTCGAGAGTTTTTTCATAACCTGTCGTAACTCCGACAACCATGTTATTGATAAGTGTTCTCGTGAGTCCGTGCAAGGACTTCATTTTCTTAAGATCGTTGGGTCTGTTAACTATTACCTGTCCTGCATCAACTTTAACTTCAAGCTCGGGAGCAAGTGCTCTCTGCAGGGTTCCTTTGGGGCCTTTAACAGTAACCACATTATTTTCTGCTATATCTACACTAACACCTGCAGGTATAGCGATTGGCATCTTACCTATACGTGACATGCCCGTACCTCCTGAATATTGTAAAAAACTCTCTCACCAGATAAAGCAAAGAACTTCGCCGCCGACATTGGCTTTGCGTGCTTCCTTATCTGTGATAACTCCCTTGTTAGTAGAAATGATAGCGGTACCAAGTCCGCCGAGAACCTTGGGAAGTTCCTCGGAATTCGCATAAACACGAAGACCGGGCTTCGAAATTCTCTTAAGACCCGTGAGGATCTTTTCGTTCTTATCCTTTCCATACTTCAAGGTGATAACGATATCCTTTGCAGGACCTTCGTCAACGACCTCGTAGCTCTTGATATAGCCTTCCTTAAGAAGGATTTCTGCGATTGAGATCTTCATCTTTGAAGCAGGAACATTTACCTTTTCATGTTTTGCAGTATTGGCATTACGAATTCTGGTAAGCATATCTGCAATAGGATCGCTCATTGTCATGTTAATTTTCCTCCTTTTTAGAATAACTTACCAACTGGCCTTTTTTACACCCGGGATCTGACCCTTGTATGCAAGCTCACGGAAGCAAACTCTGCAAATACCAAACTTACGAAGTACTGCATGAGGACGACCGCAAATTTTGCAGCGTGTATACTCTCTGGTTGAAAACTTTGCGGGACGCTGCTGCTTTAATTTCATCGATAATTTCGCCATGGTTTCGATTCCTCCTGTTATTTGGCAAACGGCATGTTGAAGAGCTTCAAGAGCTCACGTGCCTCTTCATCTGTCTTGGCAGTGGTAACGATGCAAACGTCCATACCTCTGACCTTGTCAACCTTATCATATTCAATCTCAGGGAAGATAAGCTGTTCCCTGATACCGAGTGAATAATTGCCTCTGCCGTCAAAACCGTTAGGGTTAACACCGCGGAAGTCTCTAACTCGGGGAAGTGCAAGATTTACAAGTCTGTCAAGGAACTCATACATCTTTTCACCACGAAGTGTTGTTTTGCATCCGATCGCAACACCTTCTCTGATCTTGAAGTTTGCAACAGACTTCTTAGCCTTGGTGATCACTGCCTTCTGACCGGTGATGATCTCCATATCCTTAACTGCGGACTCAAGAGCCTTGGCATTTTCCTTAGCCTCGCCCACGCCCATGTTTATAACGATCTTTTCAATCTTCGGAATTTCCATGATGTTCTTGTATCCGAATTTCTTTGTTAATGCATCTCTCACATCTGAAAGATAAAAATCCTTTAAACGAGCCAACTTTTGTGACCTCCTCTCTTATTAGTCGATAATGTCACCTGTGGACTTAGCAAAACGAACCTTGGTCATCTCACCATCTTTGCCTTCAACGAACTTGAAACCGATCCTTGTAGGCTTGCCCTTATACAGATACATGACATTTGATGCGTCGATGGGTGCTTCCTTCTTTACGATACCGCCCTTGGGATTTTCCTGACTAGCCTTAGCATGCTTCGTAACAGTGTTCACACCTTCAACAATAACGCGCTTGTCGGTCACTCTGACGACTTTGCCTTCTTTTCCTTTATCTTTTCCGGCGATAACTCTAACGGTATCACCTTTTTTGATCTTTAATGTTGCCATGTCATTTCCTCTCTAAAGATGTGCTCTCACACCTTTTATTTTCCAAACTGCCCTACGTACAATTCTCAATTATAAAACTTCGGGAGCGAGAGAAACGATCTTCATGAACTGTTTTTCACGTAACTCTCTAGCCACGGGTCCGAAAATACGTGTTCCCTTAGGTGTCTTGTCTTCCTTAATAATGACAGCCGCATTCTCGTCAAATCTGATATAAGAACCATCTTTACGGTGAGCGCCCTTAACTGTACGAACAACAACAGCCTTAACTACTTCACCCTTCTTAACAACGCCACCGGGTGTTGCATCTTTAACGCTGGCAACAATAACATCCCCGATATTCGCATATCTTCTGGTCGAACCGCCCATTACGCGGATACAAAGGAGTTCCTTTGCACCGGTATTATCGGCAACCTTAAGTCTTGATTCGGTCTGAATCATGATAACTCCTTCCTGCGCGAATACAATTCGCGATAAAAACTATTTAGCCTTTTCAACTATCTCGACAAGTCTCCATCTCTTATCCTTTGAAAGAGGTCTTGTCTCCATTACCTTGACTCTGTCGCCGACCTTGCACTCATTGTTCTCGTCATGAGCCTTAAGCTTGTATGTTCTCTTAACGATCTTGTTGTACAAGGGATGCTTAACATTATCTACAACGGCTACAACGACTGTCTTATCCATCTTGTCGCTGACTACTTTGCCGGTACGAACTTTTCTGAGATTTCTTTCCACAACTTTCTCCTTTCCGTTCAGCAGGATGACCTAACAGGTTCATCTTCCGAATCGATCATGCCTTCTGCTGTGAGATCACAGTCTTGATTCTGGCGATATTCTTTCTTACTTCGTTGATTCTGCTTGTATTGTCAAGCTGGTTAGTCGCATTCTGGAACCTGAGATTAAAGAGTTCCTTCTTTGCTGCGACAAGTTCCTCAGCAAGTTCGGTTCCCGACTTCTTTGTTAATTCATCAAGATATGTCTTACTCTTCACTGTCGGCACCTCCTTCTAAATCTGCCTTGGATGCGATCTTGCACTTGATGGGAAGCTTATGCATCGCAAGACGGAGCGCCTCTCTGGCGATCTCTTCGGATACTCCCGCGATCTCGAACATTACACGTCCGGGCTTAACTACTGCTACCCAGAACTCTGTT
>JAILKT010000058.1 GCA_024693545.1 Lachnospiraceae bacterium | reverse complement strand
ATGAAAAACATAACCAAGACATTCCCCGGTGTAAAAGCACTTGATAACGTGAATTTCCAGGTTGAAGAAGGTGAGATTCATGCTCTGGTCGGAGAAAACGGAGCCGGAAAGTCAACCCTCATGAACGTTCTCTCGGGAATTTATCCGTACGGAACATATGAGGGTGACATCGTTTACGATGGTCAGGTTTGTGAATTTCATGTAATTAAGGACAGTGAGAAGAAGGGTATCGTCATCATCCATCAGGAGCTGGCGCTCATCCCTTACATGACGATCGCCGAGAACATGTTCCTCGGCAACGAACGGGGCAACAGCCTCAGAATTAATTGGAACGAAACCAATGAGCTGGCGGCAAAGTATCTTAAGATGGTCGGTCTTAAGGACAGTCCGCAGACGTTGATAAAAGATATAGGCGTCGGCAAGCAGCAGCTTGTTGAGATTGCCAAGGCGCTTGCGAAGGAGGCCAAACTTCTCATTCTTGACGAGCCCACGGCTTCGCTTAATGAGGATGATACAAAAGCGCTGCTTGATCTCCTTTTGAGTTTTAAACAGCATGGACTTACATCGATCATTATTTCACATAAGCTTAACGAGGTTACTTATGTTGCCGACAAAGCAACGATCCTCAGAGACGGAGCTACGATCGAAACACTTACAAAGGGTGTTGATGACATGTCTGAGGCAAGGATCATCAAAGGGATGGTCGGACGAGAACTTTCAAACCGATTCCCGGGAAGAACTCCGAAGATCGGCGAAACGATGCTCGAAGTTAAAAACTGGAGCGTATATCATCCGATCTACAATGAGCGTAAGGTTGTCGACAACGTAAGCTTTAATGTTAAAAAGGGTGAAATAGTGGGTATATCGGGACTTATGGGTGCCGGGCGTACGGAACTTGCCATGAGCCTTTTCGGCAAGAGTTACGGCGTTGATATTTCGGGAGAGCTGTACATTAAAGGCAAAAAAGTTGAACTCGATAACGTAAATAAGGCGATCAAAAACAAGCTTGCTTACGTTACAGAGGACAGAAAGGGTAACGGCCTTATCCTTTCGAACTCCGTTAAGATGAACACTACGATCGCAAATCTCGACGGAGTCTGCAGACACGGCATTATCGACAAGGACAGGGAATATGCCGTTGCTGTTGAATATAAAGATAAACTTGCAACAAAATGTCCTACGGTTGAACAGAATGTAGGAAACTTAAGCGGTGGAAACCAGCAGAAGGTTCTTCTTGCAAAATGGATGTTCGCGGATCCCGATATACTGATCCTCGACGAGCCCACGCGTGGTATTGATGTAGGTGCGAAGTACGAGATCTACTGTATCATGAACAATCTTGTTGCCGAAGGAAAGTCGGTTATCATGATTTCGTCTGAGATGCCGGAGATTCTCGGTATGTGCGACCGTATCTACGTCATGAGTGAAGGAAAGATGGTTGCCGAGATGCCCGGTTCCGAGGCGACTCAGGAAAAGATCATGTCGCATATCCTGAGTGTTGCGGGTTAAAGAAAGGAAGGTTGAAAGAATAATGAAAAATAAAGCTCAAACCATGGATTTCATTAAGAAATATGCCATGATAATCGTGCTTGCTCTTGTTGTGATCTTCTTCACGATCATGACAGGCGGAAATATCCTTCGTCCGATGAACATAAGCAGTTTGATCTCTCAGAATGCTTACGTGTTCATCCTTGCGACAGGTATGTTGCTCTGTATCCTCACCGGAGGTAACATCGACCTTTCGGTTGGATCGGTTGTCTGCTTCGTAGGTGCGGTAGGCGCCGAACTCATGATGACGTTCCATGTGAACATTTACCTTACGATACTCATCATGTTTATTCTCGGAACCGCCATCGGTGCATTCCAGGCATTCTGGATCGCATTTGTACGTATCCCTCCGTTCATTGTAACACTTGCGGGCATGCTCGTGTTTAGAGGACTCAGTAACGTTGTTCTTGACGGACTTACGGTTTCCATCGCGGATAAAGAGGATTTCGTTTATATCTTCGGCGG
>JAILKT010000004.1 GCA_024693545.1 Lachnospiraceae bacterium | reverse complement strand
CTCTAGACAAAGATACAGACTCAAATACTTATACTGCCCAAATAAAAAATCCTTTTTCGCTCGATTCCGGATATTATTCTGTATATGTTTACGGAACCGAGAATGGATATGTTTTTCCTTTGAAGGCAGCATGCTTCGAGGTTAAGGCATTTGATATTTTACCTCAGGTTGAAGCTCCGGAAAGTTTGAAAGAGGAAGAAATCAGCAGTGAAGATCTGAAAGGTAAATTTAAAATAACAGTCGATGGTCTTGCCTATGGTGGGAATGATGAAGTAAGTGCAAAGATTACGAGTATTAATAGCAATGTCACAAAGGCCGCAACTTACGAGGAAGACGGACAGGCAAAACTTGAACTTACAATTGAGCTTGAGGGAACGGATGCCGGAAAGTATAAGATAGCCGACGATTTTGATAATACAATAGTCGTGACGATTCTTAAAAAAGAAAAGAAGGATCCTGAATTTGCAGCACCTACAGCCATCAGCGGACTTGAATATAACGGAACAGAACAATCTCTGATCAATGCCGGAACCGTAAACGGAGGAACATTATTATATGCGGTAACCGAAGTGAATGGTCAGGAGCCTGCAGATGATAGCTTCTCTGCCAATGTTCCCAAAGCTAAAGAAACAGGTAAATATACTGTTTGGTACAAGGTTAAGGGAGATTCGGAGCATAAAGACACCCTTGCGACAAGCTTGACGGTAGAGATTGCCGAGAAGAAAAATGAGCAGCCGAGCGGAACAACAACGGATCCGATCGGTGGAGGAAGCAGCACTCCGATCGGTGGAGGAAGCAGCACCCCGATCGGTGGAGGAAGCAGCACTCCGAGCGGTGGAGGAAGCAGCACCCCGATCGGTGGAGGAAGCAGTACCCCGAGTGGCGGAGGAAGCAGTACCCCGAGTGGTGGAGGAAGCAGTACCCCGAGTGGCGGAGGAAGCAGTACCCCGAGTGGCGGAGGAAGCAGCACCCCGAGTGGCGGAGGAAGCAGCACCCCGAGTGGCAGCGGAAGCAGTACCCCGACCACCGGCGGAACCTCGGATTCGAGCAAGAAGGACGAAAAGACAGATGCTTCGCAGCCTAAGGTAACAGAGAACGAAGATGGCTCTAAGACAACAACTATTGTTGAGAAGGGCGAGGACGGCTCGACAGTTACAAAGGAAGAGACAGTAGCAGCCGACGGCTCAACAGTTACAAAGGAAGAGACAGTAGCAGCAGATGGCTCGACAGTAACGAAAGAAGAGACTGTAGCAGCAGACGGTTCGACAGTTACAAAGGAAGAAACAAAGAACGCAAAGGGTGAAGGTACGGTCAAGGTAGTTAAGGAAGATGCAGACGGTAACGTTGTGAGTGAAACACAGGAGACAACGACCGTGAACAAGAAGGGCTCAGTCATTGTAGAGGCTGTTACCGAAAATGCCGACGGCTCTAAAGTTGAGAGCACGGTTAAGACCACAAAGGCCGGAACCGTAACAGAAACAGTTGTTGAAAAGCAGGCAGACGGCTCCAAGGTTGAGAGTACAGTAAAGACCACGAAGTCAGGAAATGTGACGGCAACGATTGTTGAGACACAGGCTGACGGCTCGGTAACAACAACGAACGAAAAGGTTAAGAACTATGCTTCGGGTACCGTTAAGACAACGACCGAGACAGTCGAGACAGATGCGGAGGGCAATATACTTGCAACCGTTGAAAAGACAGTTAAGGTAGCTAAGCCCGATGAGGACGGAAAGGTAAAGACAACGGCAACCGTTACAGAGACAGATGCCGAGGGTAATGTAACTACAACCAAAGAAACCATCGTCGTTGACGAAAAGGGTAAAGCCGAAGTTTCATCCGTAACAACAAACGAAGACGGAACAAAGGTTGAGAAGGAGATCACTGTTTCGAGCAAGGGAACCGCAAAGGTGGCAACGATCGAAACAGAAGCAAAAGAGGTTGAAATCCCGAAGAGTGTTGAAGTTGCAGGTAAGATCTGCACCGTAACATCGATATCAAAGAATGCGCTTAAGGGCAATAAAACCGTTACAAGCGTTGAAATCGGAGATAATATAAAGTCGATCGGTGCAGGTGCATTTAAGAACAGCAAGAAGCTTGCAACGATAGAGCTTACGGATTCGATAACCAAGATCTCAAAGAACGCATTCAAGGGTATTGCGAAGAATGCAGTCTTCAAGATCAAGGCATCTACGCAGAAGGAATTTGACAGGCTTGTAGAGCTGCTTAAAAAATCGGGAGTAAGTGAAGGCGTAACATTCGAGTTTGTAGAAGAGTAAATGTTTATTCCCCGCCCAAAAGGTCGGTGACCGACCAAAAGGGCGGGGACTGTTGTCATAAGAAAAAGACGAGTGATATGGACAACTCGGAATTTGAGTGATATTGAGGTGTGTATTCGTGAAACTGGTCATTATCGGAATTAATGAAGACGGGCAGCGTGTCGACAGACTTGTCGGCAAGCTTATTCCGCATGCCGAAAAAGGACTCGTCTATAAGGCAATCAGAAAAAAGATCGTTACACTTAACGGCAAGAAGACACAGCCGGATGCCAGAGTGAAGGAAGGCGATGAACTTAGACTGTTCTTTGCGGACGAAACGCTCATAAATCTTGGTGGGACGTTGCAGGATGTTAAGGAGGCCGCCGATACAGGAACCGAAAAAGAGTATGCACCCAAGCAATTTGGCAGGGGCGAAAAGGGAAAAAAGACCGAAAACGTCGGATTCGATTTTTCCGATAACATTATCTACGAAGACGATGATGTGATCCTTGTATACAAACCTGCGGGAATACTTACGCAGGGAGCCATGCAGAAAAAGCAAAGGAACGGACAGACGGATGAAGTGTCATTAAACGATCTGTTGATCGCTTATCTAAATGAAAAAGGAAAGCTTTCGGGAACCGGTGAGACATTTAAACCATCGGTTTGCAACAGGCTTGACCGCAACACGTCGGGGATTGTCGTTTGCGGCTGTTCTCTTAAGGGGCTCAGAGTAATGTCAAAGCTCATTCACGACAGAAGTCTTAAAAAATTCTACCTGTGTGCAGTGAAGGGCATTATCAGAGAACCCGGAGTTCTTACGGGATGGCTCGTAAAAGATGAGGAGTCAAATAAAGTCAGAATATATAAGAATGAGACCGATATTCAGGGTAACACCCCGGGAGCAGATAAAGGAATAACAGGCAAAGGAGAGGCAGTAGGCGAATCTCTTAGACGGGGAAGAAGAAATAAGGGCGACGTAAAGGCAGATGCCTATAATATAGAAACGAGATACAGACCGCTTAAATCTGCACATGAGATGACCTTGCTTGAGGTTGAACTTGTTACGGGGAGGCCTCATCAGATAAGAGCGCATATGGCCTCGATCGGTCATCCCGTTGCGGGAGACCCGAAGTACGGAGATGCGGCATTTAACCGGATGATCGCAAAGGAATATGGCATAAAGCATCAGGTGCTTACGGCATGGAGACTTGTTTTCCCGGAGAAATGTCAGCCCGAACCACAGCACGGAAACGAAACCCGGCAAGTAAATGAACCACAGCACGGAAACGGGTCTTGCCTCGAAGCACTTTCGGGAAGAGAATTTAGAGCAGAGGTGCCAAGTGAGGTGACAAAGCTTTTCGGAGTAGATCGGCAGAATCTGCTGTATTAAGGTATAAACAGTTTGAAATAATGATGCAACAGGCAAGGTGACAAAGCTTTTCGGAGTAAACCGGAAAGAACATGTTTGGAATAGAATAAAGAAATAACTGTAAAGAAATAATCGTAAAGAAAATGTAAGTAAAGAAACCGTCCGGAATAAGGCGATAGCAGACAGAGGAAAGGATAAATATATATGCCGGCATGGAATTCACGGGGTCTGAGAGGATCGGCGTTTGAGGAAAGGATCAATCTGACAAACGAGAAGCTGCGTGACCAAGGTCTTGCGCTTGTGCAGAAGATTCCCACACCCATTACGCCCATTGAGATGGATAAGGAACACGGACACATAACGCTTGCCTACTTTGACAAGAAGAGTACCGTCGATTATGTCGGTGTTGTTCAGGGTGTGCCTGTGTGTTTTGATGCAAAGGAATCGGCAACCGACACGTTTGCACTCAGTAACGTTCATGAGCATCAGATGAAGTTTATGGAGGACTTTGAGAAGCAGGACGGTGTGGCATTTCTGCTCATAAGCTTTACAGGAAGCGGCAGATTGTATTACATGAGGACCAAAGAACTAAAAACCTTCTATGACAGAGCACAGAACGGGGGACGAAAGAGTGTGAGAACGGACGAACTGGACGATGAGTACTTCTTCGGACAGGGCGATGGGCTCGTGATCCCGTACCTTGAGATGCTTCAGAAGGATCTTGAAGAGCGGGAATAAGAAACCGACCGATACGTTTCGAAGAAATAAACAGGGCATCCTCAAAAAATACTTGACGGGGAAGATGTGTTTCTATATAATACATTTCAATTTACTACCTTGCTACTATAGTAGCAAGGTGACGCGTTAACATAGTAAAGCGAAGCCCCTTATAATTAAGGATATTTTCACATAGGCGTCATGAAACATACACGCTTATGAGCATATACAAAGAGGAGAATCATATGAAGGACAGACTTTTACACACACCCGAGGGTGTCAGAGATATATACGGCAGTGAGTGCGTACTGAAGAAAGGTCTTGAGGAAAGCCTTTCACAGATCATGCGCCTTTACGGCTATGATATGATCGAAACTCCTGTTTTCGAATATTTTGAAGTGTTCGGAGAGAAGAGAGGTACGGCGCGCCCGAAGGATATGTACAGGTTCTTCGACAGGGAGGGCAACACGCTTGTGCTCCGTCCCGACATGACCCCTTCCGTTGCCCGTTGTGCAGCCCGTTACTACAAGGACAGCAAGGATTCCGTGAGGATCGCTTATTGCGGAAGCACTTTTATCAACAGCAGCGAGTACCAGGGAAAGCCACGTCAGAGCACACAGCTCGGGGCGGAACTTATCGGGGACGCAAGCGCATATGCCGACGCGGAGATGATCGCACTCACAGTAGAGTGTCTTCTCAAAGCAGGACTTTCGCAGTTCCAGGTCGAGATCGGTGAGACCGCGTTCTTTGCCGCTATCGCAGAGGAAGCGGGCATTGTGGGCGATGAGTATGATGAGCTTTTGCGCCTTGTCATAGACAAGAACATTTTCGGTATAGAGGATTTCCTGAAAAGGGAGGGCCTTGACGAGAAGTACGCAAAGCTTTTTCGTGCGCTGCCTTCGCTTTTCGGACCGTTCGAAAGACTTAAGGACTTCAAGAAGCTCACGGACAACAAGACTGCGATAGAAGCGGTTGAGAGACTTGAAAAGATATACGAGATCATGAAGATCTACGGATATGAAGATTATATCGGCTTTGACCTCGGAAAACTCAGTAATTACAGATATTATACAGGAATTATATTTAACGCCTATACCTACGGCCTCGGAGAAGCACTGATCGCAGGCGGACGTTACGACAAGCTTGCGGGACAGTTCGGAAATGACAGACCTGCAGTCGGAATGGCGGTATATGTTGAGCGTATGATGGAAGCACTCGTGAGAAACGGCTGCGTGAGGGGCGAGCACGAAAATACAAAGACAGCCGTGACGGCGGACGAGGGCTCATATGCGCAGGCGCTGAAGGAAGCAAGAAAGCTTAGGGAAAGCGGTAAGCCCGCATTTATCAAAGTGAACTGAGACGAATCGGAGGTTATATATGAGATATATTACGATCGCGCTTGCAAAGGGAAGACTTGCGAAGCAGACAATGGAAATACTAAAGAAACTTGGGATCACCTGTCCCGAGATGGAGGACAAGGACTCCCGCAAGCTTATCTTTACAAATGAGGAACTTGGTTATAAATTCTTTTTAGCGAAGGCAAATGACGTGCCGACATATGTTGAGTACGGCGCGGCAGACATCGGGATCGTCGGAAAAGACACGATAGTTGAGGAAGGCAGGTCTCTTTACGAGGTGCTTGATCTTAATCTCGGGAAATGCAGGATGTGCGTTGCGGGACCTGAGTCCGCGAGATCACTTCTCGACTCATCGCTTCCTTTGAGAGTTGCCACAAAGTACCCGAAGATCGCGAAAGATTACTTTTATAATGTACGACATCAGTCCGTGGAGATCATCAAACTCAACGGCTCGATAGAGCTCGCGCCTATAGTCGGACTTGCGGAGGTTATCGTTGATATCGTTGAGACCGGATCGACGCTCAGGGAGAACGGACTCAAGGTCCTCGAGGAGTTCATGCCGCTCTCGGCCAGGATGGTCGTAAACCGGGTGAGCCTCAAGATGGAGCAGGAGCGTATCGGAAAGCTTATAGAGGATATGAAAGAAGTATTGCAAAGCAGCTGAGGCGCAGGGAGCAATATATCAGTATGGAGGAATAGAGATCATGAAGATAGTAAAGCTTGATGAAACATCAAAGAAGAATCTGCTCGGAGAACTTCTCAAGAGAAGTCCCGGACAGTATCGTGAATATGAAGATAAGGTTAACGCGATCGTGAGCGACGTAAGGGCTCGCGGCGACGAGGCGCTGAGCGAGTACACGAAGAAGTTTGACGGATTCGATCTTTCGCCCGAAAACATCCTTGTTACGCAGAAAGAGATCGACGACGCCTATGCAAAAGCAGGCGACAAGCTCGTCTCAGTCATCAGAAAAGCAGCGGCGAACATACGCGATTTCCATGAGCGTCAAAAGGAGCGCAGCTGGTTTGAGACACCTTCGGAAGGTATTTTCCTCGGTCAGAAGATCACACCTTTAAAGCGCGCCGGCGTGTATGTACCCGGAGGCAAAGCAGCATATCCTTCATCGGTGCTTATGAACGTTGTACCCGCGAGAGTTGCGGGAGTTGAGGAAGTTATCATGTGCACGCCTCCCGGAAAAGACGGCGTGATATACGAGGGAACACTTGTAGCGGCTAAGGAAGCCGGAGTTGACAGGATCTACAAGGTCGGCGGAGCACAGGCGATCGCTGCCATGGCATTCGGAACAGCGAGCGTGCCGAGGGTAGACAAGATCACGGGACCCGGGAACATATACGTTGCGCTTGCAAAGAAGGCCGTTTACGGCAATGCCAGCATAGATTCGATCGCAGGGCCGAGCGAGATCCTCGTACTTGCTGATGACACCGCCAATGCTTCGTATGTGGCGGCAGACCTTCTTTCTCAGGCCGAGCACGACGAGCTTGCATGTGCGATCCTCATCACGACGAGCAGCAGGCTGGCCGAAGAGGTCAACAAAGAGACGGAACGCATGACAAAGGAGATGCCGAGGGAAAAGATCATCAGCGCATCGCTTGGTACTTACGGCTATATACTTGTGGCTGACAACATGAAAGACGCGATCGACGCGGTTGACGAGATCGCACCCGAACACCTTGAGATCCAGACGAAGGATCCTTACGGCGATATGCTCAAGGTGAGAAATGCCGGAGCAATTTTCCTCGGTGAGTACTCGAGTGAGCCGCTCGGTGATTACTGGGCAGGACCGAACCACATCCTTCCCACAAACGGAACGGCAAGATTTTTCTCGGCACTCGGAGTAGATGATTTCATTAAGAAGTCAAGTGTGATATCATATTCGAGGGAAGCGCTTGAGGCAGCAAGTGAGGATATACAGTTCTTCGCCAAGGCAGAGGGATTATACGCTCATGCAGCTTCTATCGCAGAACGTTTTAAATAAATACGGCCGCATTTCGGGCCGGGAAATTCGGAACGGGTTAAATGGACAAGCCTGCATATCAGGCGATTTAAATGATCACGGCTGCATTTCGGGCCGGGGATTTAGGAACGGGTTAAATACGGAATCAGAAAGAACAGACACGAGACGAGGAGGAAAAATGGGAAGAACAGCTACGGTTGAGAGAAACACTAACGAAACCAAGATCAGCATTACGCTCGATCTGGACGGATCGGGAAAGTCGCAGATATATACGGGGATCGGATTTTTTGATCACATGCTCACGCTTTTTGCAAAGCATGCCTGTATCGATCTTAATGTAAAAACAGAGGGTGACCTTTATGTTGACGGTCATCACAGTGTTGAGGATACGGGAATTGTGCTCGGTGAAGCAATAAAAAAAGCACTCGGTGACAAGGCGTGTATCACGAGATACGGCAATTTCCTGCTTCCTATGGATGAAACGCTTGTACTTTGCGCAGTCGATCTGTGCGGAAGACCTTATCTCGGATTTGAACTTGAATTTAAAGCACCGCTTATCGGCGGCCTTGATACACAGCTTGTTCGTGAATTTTTCTATGCCGTTTCATATACGCTCGGGGCAAGCATTCACCTCAGGCAGATGTCGGGTGTCAACGATCATCACATAAGCGAAGCCGCTTTCAAAGGTTTCGGAAGGGCACTCAGGCAGGCAATAAGCTACGACCCGCGTGAGAGGGGGATCCCTTCGACAAAAGGCGTGATCTGAAAGAACGCGCGAACGACCGAAGAAGTGAACCATCGGTCAAAGGCGTGATCTGAAAGAACGTGCGAACGACCGAAGAATTGATCGGGGCAAAAACGGTACAGGGGAGCAAGAAGCGCATTCGTAGCCCGGGCTAAATTTATCCGTATGCGCTATGGAGAGTACATGAGGATATATCCTGCAATAGACATAAGAAACGGTAAAGCGGTCAGGCTTAAGATGGGTAATTTCGATGATATGACCGTGTACGGAGACGATCCTGTAAAAGTAGCTCTTGATTTCAAGGAACTCGGGGCACAGTATATTCATGTTGTCGATCTGGATGCGGCGCGTATCGGAGAGTCGGAAAACTCAAGGGTGATCGGAAGGATCGCTACGGAAACAGGGCTTCCCGTTCAGACAGGCGGCGGAATCAGAAGCCTTGAGAATATCGAGACAAAATTAAAAGCCGGTGTTGCGAGAGTGATCATCGGAACACGCGCGGTTCAGGAGCCTGAGTTCGTAAAAAAAGCGATAGAACGTTTCGGAGCCGAAAGGATCGTTGTCGGTCTTGACGCCAAAAACGGAAAGGCGGCTGTGCACGGCTGGGAAGAGGAAAGTGACAAAACGGTCATTGAGCTCGCCGAGATCTTTCGCGATATGGGCGTTAATACGATTGTATATACGGATATTTCACGCGACGGAATGCTTTCGGGACCGGATGTTATCACGACCGAGAAGCTTGTTGATATAACCGGCCTTGATATCATCGCTTCAGGCGGCGTGGGATCGCCGTTTGACCTTGAGAGGCTAAATGAGATCGGCGTTGAAGGTGTTATCATCGGAAAGGCATACTACGAAGGCAAGGTCGATCTTAAAAAGGAGATCCCGAAGTATCTGTACTGATAAAAAGACGGTTCGGGTCTTTGAAAAATGAGAGGATGCCGAAAAAGCGCATCCGGAAATGGAAGGAGCTTTTTGAAATGCAGAAGAGACTGCTTGCGTACATCAATGCGGAGAACGGGGTCAGGGACAACCTGATCGAGACGGCCGCATTATATGAAAATCTGGGGATGGACGGTTTGTTCGTTTATAACCACAGTGAGATTGAAGCGGAACGCGAGGAGTTTTTGCTGCTCGTGAAGGATATGGCGAGGGTGGTCGATATTCCGATCATCATAGGAAGCCGGGTCATCAGGTTCGAGGATATCAAAAAAGCCTTCTACACAGGCGCGGTGGCCGTTTCGGTTTTACTTACCGATCTGAAGGACATGGCGGTCCTAAAAGAGGGGATCGACAGGTTCGGGGCAAACAATATCTACGTTGAAGCCGACATGTCGGATGGGCTGAACGCTCCGGTGCTTGACGCATATAAGACGGGCAGGCTCTCGCCTTCATGCAACATAATCGCCAAGCACACATCTCAGGATGAAGCACTGAAGGCGCTTGTTTCGCAGTGCGCCGGTGACTTTATCATTCGAGACAGCCTTGTGCGCAACGACATCGAAACGCTTATGTCTGTCGAGAAGCTCAGCGCCGTTGCTACCAATTTCTACGAGAACACGCTTCGCCCCGATGAAGACGGCATGAATAAACAGGGCAATATCATGAAGGTTAAGAGAGCCCTTGAGAAGGACGGGATCGAGATCAATACCTTCGCAAGTGCACTTTCGTTTGATGACCTTAAGACAGTGAACGGCCTTGTTCCCTGCGTAACACAGGATTACAGGACCGGTCAGGTTCTTATGGTTGCATATATGGACAGAGAAGCGTTTGAAAAGACGATCGAGACCGGAATTATGACATATCATTCGAGGAGCCGTAACGAGCTTTGGGTTAAAGGACTTACTTCGGGTCACTACCAGTACGTGAAGGAGATCATCGCGGATTGCGACAAGGATACGCTTCTGGCGAAAGTACGTCAGGTCGGCGCGGCATGTCATACGGGTGCTTATTCGTGTTTCTTCAATACGATGGTACATCATGATTTTGAGGAAAAGAATCCTTACGCGGTTCTTAAGAATCTCTACGATGTGATCGTTGACAGAAAGAAAAATCCCAAGGAGGGTTCATATACGAACTATCTTTTCGACAAGGGAATCGATAAGATCCTCAA
>JAILKT010000160.1 GCA_024693545.1 Lachnospiraceae bacterium | reverse complement strand
AATTTACGCTAACTTATAAAAGATTTCAAGTATTCGCGGGGACGAGAGATCCGAACATAAATCATTTCGGTTCATTCACGGGAGAGGGGCGATCATGACAGCTGTTATCTACACAAGGAACAATAACGACTCGGCTTTTTTAAGCGAGACCGTCAGACGTGCGGCCGAGGATATGAGCGTTAATGTCATAAATCCTGAAGGCACCAAGTACTTCAGAGTAGCTTACGATCTCGTGGTCGTCGATATCGACGGTGCCGAGGGCATGGAGATCGTCCTCGAATACACCGAACGTTTTCCCGGCAGCAAGATCATCTGGATCACGGACGATCCGTACTTTGCGAAAACGGCCATCAGAAATCACATACATGATTTCATCACAAGGCCGATCGACGCAAGTTGGTTTGAACATTCCGTCAGAGAGGCTGCGGGGATGATCCGAAATTAGCACGGATTTGGCAAATGAGCACGGATTTGGCAAATGAGCACAGATTTGGCAAATGAGCACAGATTTGGCAGGTGTGCACAGATTTGGCAGATGGCCAAAAATAAAACAATGATCATGAGGAGATAATCATGAAAAAGAATAAAAATGCAGCGGTAATAGTATTGATTGCGCTCCTTCTTATCTCAATAGTTTCACTCGATATTTTTATTGTTTTCAGCATGACACGCGAGCAGACACGAACATCGGGTTCGTACCAGCTGCAGTCGGTGAGCGGCGCGCTTGAAGCGATGCTCAACGATGCCAACAACCTCACGATGGAGATTGCCATTGAAGCGAGGGAGCACCTTGACAACAAGGTCGAACTCGAGGCTTTCCTGAGAGAAAAGAAGACCGGCCTCTCCGAAAACGACGGTGCCTATAACGTATATATGGCAGGCACGGGCTGGGACATCATTCCCGATCTTGTTAACCGCGACGGTTATGTAGGAACCGAAAGACCCTGGTATATAGGCGCTGTGAGAGCAAACGGCAAGCCCTACGTTTCGTCTCCTTACATCGATGTACTCACAAATGACATCTGCTACACCGTTTCGGTAATGCTCGGAGACCGTGATTCCGTTCTCGGCATCGACTATTCGCTCGATACCATCCAGGAATACATCAAAATGATTCACAGCACCGAGTCTGCGAATGCCGTCATCGTCACAGACGAAGGAATAATCGCGGGAGCGACAAATGTCGAACTCGTCGGTCGTCCGATCATTGACGCGCTTCCCGAATACTCAGCCATCTACTCTCTCTCCAAGAACAAGGAAGGAGTTGTTTCAAGCCGCATCAAGGACGGCATGCTCCACGAAAACCTTTTCGCCGCAAAGAACGGCAACGGTTGGCATCTCATCGTCAGCGAGAATGAATGGGATCTTTACAAGAGTTCCTATATTCAGCTTACTCTTACGATCCTTCTCTCCATAATCCTCTTTGCCGTTATCATCATTTTGTACATACTCGCATCCCGCAGCCGCAGACGTGCCGAAAGCGCCCTGAGTGCGAGAGACGAGTTTATTTCGGGTATAAGCGGTGAGCTTAAGGCTCCGATCTCAAGGATACTCGAGATCTCTTCACGCGAATCCTCCCCGACAACAGGAACAGATAAATCAGATGTTGATTTTGCAAAGATCCGTGAAGCGGGTCTCAGGCTCAACGAAAAAGTAGGACAGATCATGTCTTACAAGAGCCTTCTTCGTACCGAAAAGAGCCGCAGGGTTCACAGCGGGATATCTCTCAAGAAATTCGGCATCAATAACCGTTTCCGTACGCTTATACTGATCATCATGATCTTCGTAATGATGATCTCGGTCGTTTCCAACGTATATATGACATATAATTGGGGCACCACAAAGATGCAGCTCGAAGCAAGCGATTACAAGTCAAAGCTCGACAGCTGGATTGATGAGCAAAAGGGCAAGCTCGACATGTTCTGCAGCTTTTTCTCAACAAACCCCGAAATTCTCGATGACTACGAAGGTACGGTCCGTTTGCTTAACAAGATAACGATGCAGTATCCCGAGATCTCGGCATCTTATATCACAAACCCCGCCCGCGAGCACACCGTTTACATGAACAACGGATGGGAGCCCGCTCCCGACGCTCCCGTTGAGGAACGTCCGTGGTACATAGATCTTATGAAGAGCAAAGAGGGCTGGATCGTCACGGCTCCCTACTACGATCAACCGACCGGCGGTTATTGCGTGACTATCGCGGAAACCGTTCTCGACAGTGTGACGGGTGAATTTGTCGGCAACTTCGGTATTGATTTCTATATGAACACACTCGTCAATATCCTCGGCGACAGCTATTCGGATACGGGATACGCGTTCCTCGTGGACAATAACGGCGACATCATCAACCACCCTTACGGCAAGTATCAGATGACGGCCGACTCCCGCACGAACATCTCCGATCTGTCGTACTCCGGCGTATACGGCGATTCGTTCAGCATCGAGCTCATTACCGATTACGACTCGACACAAAAGCTCCTTATAGCCACACGCAGCAGCAACAGCGAATTCTCGATCTATGTTACGAGAAGCTTCTTTAACATATACGGTGCAATGATCGTATTCGATCTTATATGCGCGTTCGCTTTCCTCTTCTGTATCGTTCTCGTTCACAGAACACTCGGAAAGCTTATCGCAGAACAGGAAAGAACAAATCTGAAGATGCAGGACGCCGTCGACGAAGCTATCGCCGCAGGCAAAGCCAAGAATCAGTTCCTTGCTCAGATGTCGCATGAGATCAGAACGCCCATCAACGCCGTACTCGGCATGAACGAAATGATCCTTCGCGAATCAAAAGACAGTACTATCAACGAATATTCGGCCAACATAAAGGTTGCGGGCCGTAACCTCCTCTCGCTTATCAATTCGATCCTTGATTTTTCAAAGATCGAGGACGGCAAGATGGAGATCATTCCCGCAAAGTACGACCTTGCCTCGATGGTTAACAACCTTGTCAATTCGATAAGCGAACGCGCCAAGGCAAAGTCGCTCAAATTGAACGTGGATGTCGATCCCACACTGCCCGCTCTCCTCTTCGGTGACGATGTGCGTATTTCGCAGGTAGTCATGAACCTGCTCACAAATGCCGTCAAGTATACACACGAAGGAAGCGTAACGCTTACGTTAAAAAATGCGGGGAGACACGGCAACGTCCAGAAACTCTTCGTATCCGTAAGTGATACGGGTATCGGCATAAAGTCCGAGAACATGGACAAGCTGTTTGAGTCATTCGAGCGTATCGATGAGATTCGCAACAGGAACATCGAAGGAACGGGACTCGGAATGTCGATCGTAACAAAGCTCCTGGCTATGATGAACAGCCGTCTCAAGGTTGACAGCACCTACGGGGTCGGATCCGATTTCTCGTTTACGATCGAGCAGGAAGTGCTCTCCGACGAGCCTGTCGGCAATTACTCCGAAAGGCTTGTCAAAACATCAGAAACTCAGGGCGAAGGTGCAACACTGTATGCCGAGAAGGCGCGTATCCTCGTTGTCGACGACAACGACATGAACCTCAAAGTCGCGCGCAATCTTCTGAAGCTCTCGGGTATCAAGCCGGACCTCGCATCATCGGGCAACGAGTGTATCGAACTTATGCGTAAGAACACATACGATATAGTGTTCATGGATCACATGATGCCCGGCATGGACGGCATCGTAACACTTCATAAATTAAAGGAAGAAAACCTCATTCCCGAAGAGACACGCATGATCGTCCTGACCGCCAACGCGGTGGTGGGCGCCAAGGAACAATATCTCTCAGAAGGATTTGATGATTATCTTTCAAAACCGATCGAAGTCGAAATGCTGCAAAAGAAGCTTGAGACTTCACTTCCCTCAGGCCTCATAGAGTGGAGAACCCACGAGGAAACCCCCGAACAGCCCGCGACGGCACATGAGCAGCCCGCGGAAATACCCGCACAGCCCGCGGCACCGGTAGCTCCTGCGGCATCCGCCCCGGTATTTGACATGTCTCCCTCGGATCCCGCTCCCTCGGATACTGACGAGGAGGTACTTGAGTTCGGTCCCACAGATCCCGAAGGTGATATTCTCGAATTCGGACCGGTATACGACGACACCAAGGCAGAGCTTCCCACTTCTCTTACAGAGGAGATCAAGGTAAGACTCGAGTCGGCCGGCATAAGCGTCAGCGAAGGCCTGCGCTTCTGCGGAAAGGAAGAGTCGTTTTATATAGAAATGCTTGGAAACTATCGCGACAGCTTCGAAGAAAAGAGCCAACAGCTCTCACGCTTCTTTGAGGACGAAAACTGGAGTGACTATCAGATATTGATCCACGCCATCAAGAGTTCCTCGAAGACCATCGGATCAGAGAGTGCTTTCACACTCGCAAGATCTCTTGAAGAAGCTTCGGGAGAAGGGAACAAAGCATTCATAAGCGAGCATCACAACGAATTTATTGAATTGTACAGATCGCTTACGGAAGCTATCACAAAAGCAATAGGGTAAAAAAGAGGAGCGTCGCAACTGCATCAGACAGAGTATTTCGATTTAAATTGAAGCTACAGGAGGAAATATGGCAGACTGGGTAATCGTTGTAGATGACGACCTTACAAATCTTAAAATGGCGGGGCATATTCTGAGCAGAGCAAATATGCGTGTTACCGCACTCAAATCCGGGCAGGCGCTGATCGATTATATCGAAGCGAACGGAAAGCCCGATCTCATTCTTCTCGACATTAAAATGCCGGGCATGGACGGGTTTGAAACACTTACAAAGCTTCGCGAGACGGAGGGTAATTCCGAGGAGAAGATCCCCGTAATCTTCCTGACGGCCGACGAAAACGAAGAGTCGGAAACGAAAGGACTCTCTCTCGGAGCGATGGACTTCATCAAGAAGCCTTTCGTGCCCGATGTTCTCACACTTCGTGTGCGGCACATCATCGACCTGAGCAATCTTCAGCGTCACCTCTCTCACGAGGTTCACAAAAAAACGCAGGAAAACAACAAACTCTTCCTGCATGTCGTTGAGGCTCTCGCAAAAGCCATCGACGCGAAAGACAATTATACGAACGGCCATTCCGGACGTGTCGCCGCCTATGCGCGCGAAATCTCACGAAGGATCGGCTATAACGACGAGCAGCAGAATGCCGTATACATGATGGGACTTCTCCACGATGTAGGAAAGATCGGAATCCCCGACGCCGTCATCAACAAGCCCGCAAGGCTCAACGACGAGGAATACGAGGTCATCAAGACTCATCCCGTACTCGGTGCTAAGATCCTCGGCGTCATAAAGGAGATGCCTTCGCTCGCGAACGGCGCAAGATGGCATCATGAGCGTTACGGAGGCGGCGGATACCCCGACAACCTTAAGGGTGAGGACATCCCGATCGAGGCAAGAATGATCGCCGTTGCCGATTCGTACGATGCGATGACGAGCCACCGAAGCTACCGTGCTCCTCTTCCCCAGGACGTTGTAAGATCCGAGATCGAAAAAGGAAAAGGAACCCAGTTTGATCCCCGTTTTGCCGACATTATGCTCCACATGATCGACGAAGACATCAACTACGAAATGAAAGAACAATAAAAAGGACCGATATATGAAAGATTCTCAGAATTCACCGGATAAACAACATACACTGTTTCGTGCATCCCATATGCTGATACTCGTATCCATAACGATCGCATCCGCGGCTCTTGCGCTCATGGGCGCCATACTCGGATGGGAAAAATGGCCCATGATCCCCATATTCGCTTCGATCATCTTCTGTTGGTTCATACATATACAACAGGTTTTCACGGATATGCAAAGAATCACGATCTACAGCGTCGTCGTCATGGGAATGATCTTCTACTACGGGATACACCCCACGAGCACCTTCGACCTCTCGGTCACCGCGTGCTTCGGGATACTGCTGTGCGCCACTACCGGCGTAAAGAAACTCATCTCGTTCTGTGTCGTGACATTCTGCGTCACCTTCGCATATAACGTGATCACGGTTTTAAGTGCCGATCCCGGTCAGCTCGACGCGCTCATGGTCAGCAGGATCATCTACCATCCCATTATCGTGCTCGTTATCGGATGGCTCGGCAGAACGCTTATAGACCTGTGGGCAAGAGTTCTCAAACACTCAAAGCTTGAGATCGATCACCTCACCGAGGCCACCGGACGATTCAACGAATTCCTTACAAAGGTTTCGCACGAGATCAGGACCCCGATAAACGCCGTACTCGGCCTTTCGGGTATTGCGATCGAGCGCTCCGAAGACAAGGAACAGCTCGCCAACCTCGAAAAGATCCGCAGCGCCGGAAAACGTGTTGCGGAGCAGATCAGCGACATCCTCGACTACTCGGAGATCGACCGACAGAACTTTGCTATCAATTCTGAAGACTACATGCTCGCCTCCGTCCTTCATGACCTCGTTATGGAGATCAGGGCTTATCACAAGAAGGAAGTCGAGCTCATCATCGATGTCGATCCCACGATCCCTGCCATGCTTCGTACCGATATAAGCAAGCTCAAAACGATCATCTGGCACCTTACGACCAACGCCCTCAAATTCACAAACGAAGGCGGCGTTTATCTTCGTATCACATCAACCCCTCAGGAATACGGCATAAATCTTATCTTTGAGTTTTCCGACACGGGTTGCGGTATGACCGAAGATACAATTTCAAAGCTTTTCGACGGCTATTACCAGGCTCACAACACCTACACCCGCTCCACAGGCGGTCTCGGGCTCGGTATGGCGATCGTTAACGGCTATGTTGCCGCACTCGGCGGATTCCTGAACATTAACAGCACCCCCGGCGAGGGAACCACCATCAGAGTCACTATTCCCCAGCAGGTTGTCGATCCCACCGGATGTATTTCGGTACGTAATCCCGCAGGGCTTGTTGTCGGCGGATTCCTTAATTTTGAGAAATACTACTCTCCCATGGTTCGCGACTACTACAACCATATGGTGCTTGATATAGTCAAAGGCCTGAATGTACATCTTCACCGTGTTGACACGGTTGAAAACCTTCGCAGGCTCAATTCGTCGATCCGTATGACACACCTCTTTGTAGGTGAAAAAGAATACAAAGAAAACCGCGAATACCTTGAAGAACTTGCAGCCAACCTTTATGTGACGGTTGTTGCATCGGATACAGGTGTTCTGCCCGCCGGTTCAAAGGTTCATCTCATGGAGAAGCCTTTCTACTGCTTCCCTGTTGCGGAAGTTCTCAACAGAAACATCCTTGACGACTTCTCCGACAGATATATGTACTGTCACGGTGTGCGCGCGCTTGTTGTCGACGATGAACCGCTCAACCTCACGGTTGCAAGAGATATCCTCGAACGCTATGACATAACCGTTTCCACGGCCGGCAACGGTCCCGAAGCAATCGATATGTGCTCGCAGGATACATACGACATCATATTCATGGATCATATGATGCCCGGTATGGACGGTATCGAAACAATGCGTCGCATCAGATCGGACGTTCTCGGTGTATGGAAATCCGTTCCGATGGTTGCACTCACCGCAAATGCCGTAAGTACGGCCCGCGAGGCTTTCCGTGCCGCAGGCTTTGACGGTTTCGTCGCAAAACCCATTGATATCATGGAACTTGAGCGTGTCCTCAAGCTCGTTCTCCCCAAGAGTGTCGTAACCTTTGAAGAAAGGCCTCACTCTCGCAGAAAGTCGAACCGTCCGGGTGTTTTACCCAAAGATTCCTCTTCTGCAGGTCAGAACGAAACAACCCCCGACAACTCAGTTTCCACCAACGAACAAACCGCAGGAAGCGATCCCTTTGATGTATATGCGCCGCTCCGTAACCTCGGAGTCGATATAGCCCAGGGTCTGCTCTACTGCCAGAACGACGACGAATTTTATCGCTCGCTGCTTGTACAGTTCGCAGGCGAAGCGGGTGACAAGAGAGTTAACCTTGAGAAATTCTTTGCGGATAAAAATCTTGCCGAATACTCGATCCTTGTGCACGCTCTCAAGAGCACGGCCAAGATGATCGGTGCTCCGGAACTTTCCGAAAAAGCACGGGCTCTCGAGGAAGCCTCGAAAGCAGGCGACCTTTCCAAAGTCGAAGCGGGACACTCCGACGCGATGAATGACTACAAAGTGCTCACAGACACGATCCTTAAAATTTTCGGAGAATCCGAAGAGTCCAACGGATCCGGGGATGACTCAACCGAGTCGTCAGACGATGATGCACTCGAGTTTACTCCGGAAACGTCAGACAGTGATGCACTCGAATTCAGTCCCGCAGCACAGGAGGAAAAACAATGATCAAAGGATGGCAAAACTTCATCTCCAACGATAAAAAGACAATAAAAGAACGCCTTTACATCCTGACGCTCGTGACGACCGCGATCTCCTTTATTGCCGTGTCGATCACAAATATCCTGTCCGACTTTCACCCCCTCGACATCATCGTTATGTTCGTGTGTGTCGGACTCATCTCGATTGCGTCAGTTAAAGCCCACACTCCGAGACAGATAAAGATCGGCAGCATTTTGATCGCGTTTTTGCTCATTTTCGTCATGATGCCCTATGCCTTCTTCGCGGGAGGTTCCGTTTACGGCGGCCCGCCCTGTTGGTTCATATTTTCGGCGCTTTTTGTCAGCCTCGTTCTCACCGGGAAGAGTAAGGTATTCTTCCTTATCGCTGACCTCGCGACAACGGGTGGCTGCTACCTTCTCGCATTCACCCATCCGTCTCTTATCAGAACCAACACGACGCTCACCGCTTACGTCGGATCATATACCGCGATGGCCTTTATAAGCCTCTCCATATGCATGATGATAAGCTTTGAGATCCTTATGTATAGGCTTGAAAGCCAAAAGAACGAAAAACAGAGGAAAGAGATCGCGGCACTCAATGACGCCCAGAACCGCTTTTTCTCGAGCATGAGCCACGAGATCCGCACACCGATCAACACGATCATCGGCCTCAACGAAATGATCCTTCGCGAGGACGTTTCCGACGAAGTAGCAGAGGACGCAGCCAATATCCGCGCTGCCGGAAAGATGCTCCTGCACCTCATCAACGATATCCTTGATATGAGCAAGCTCGAATCCGGAAATATGCAGCTCTCTTCGGTTTCCTACCGTATCGGCGACATGCTCTCGGAGCTTGTAAACATGATCTGGGTGCGCGCCCGCGACAAGGGTCTTGAATTTAATGTAAATGTTTCCCCCGATGTTCCCGCTCAGGTCATCGGCGATGATGTGCGCGTCAAGCAGATCCTCATAAACGTTTTGAACAACGCGGTCAAATATACGCGCGAAGGCTCAGTCTCGCTGTCAATCCAGTGCGGCAACATGGTGGACGGCAAGCAGAGCATCCTCTACACCGTTAGCGACACCGGAATGGGCATCAAGAAGGAGAATCTGCCCTACCTCTTCACCGCTTTCAAGCGTGTCGACGAGGACAACAACCGCCACATCGAAGGCACGGGCCTCGGTCTTTCGATCGTTCAGCAGCTCGTAAACCTTATGGGCGGTAAGGTTACCGTCAACAGTATATACACGCAGGGAACGACGTTCGTTATCGAGATCCCCCAGATCGTCGCAGGCAATGAGACGGTCGGTGAACTCAACCTCGAGAAAAAGCACAAGATCATGCGTGACGCCTATGTATCCCGTTTTGAGGCGCCCGACGCAAGGGTTCTCGCCGTCGATGACAACGCGTCGAATCTTCTTGTTGTCAAAAAGCTCCTGCGCGATACAAAGGTTCAGCTCGACACTGCCTCTTCGGGTGAAGATGCGCTTCGTCTGACACTCGAAAACAACTATCACGTCATCTTCATGGATCACATGATGCCCGGAATGGACGGTGTTGAATGTCACCGTAGGATCCTTGCCCAGAAAGCCGGAAAATGTAAGGATTCAAAGATCATTTCCTTCACCGCTAATGCTGATGCCGAGAGTCGTGCGCTTTACGAAAGAGAAGGTTTCGACGGCTTCCTCATAAAGCCCATAGACGGCAAATCGCTTGAGCGCGAGCTTGCCCACAACCTTCCCGCCGAGCTTGTTCATTACTCCGCCGACGACGACAACGATGTTCTCGCAGAGAGTATGGCATGGATTAACACAGAGCAGAATAAGCGTCTTATCTCGATCACTACCGAAAGTACCGCAGACCTTCCCGCGGAGCTTATCGACCAGTACGAGATTGCGGAGATTCCCCATCTCGTGGTTACCTCGGAAGGCGTATTCCGCGACCTTATCGACATTGACACAGGCGGCATGATCTCATATATGGAGAGGAAGTCAGCTCGTGTTCACACATTGACACCCACCGTTGACGCTCACGAAGAGTTCTTCGCCGAACAGCTTAACCACGCGAACAGCATCATTCATATCGCTATATCAAAAGACGTCGAGAACAGCGGCTATAAAAATGCTCTTGAAGCCGCCGATTCCTTCAATAATGTTACCGTTCTTGACTGCGGACATCTTTCGAGCGGTCAGGGTCTTCAGGTACTTGAAGCCTGCCGCCTCGCATCTCTCGGAAAAACTGTGGACGAAATAAGCAAGGCCGTTGAAGAAGGTAAACGCCTTACAAGCACGAGTTTCATTGTTGACAACCTTGACTATCTTGCCCGCGCCGGTCAGGTCAGTGACAGAATTGCAAGGATAACAAAGACCCTTTCTCTCAGACCCACGCTCGTAATGAAGAAAGGCAAAATGACGCTCGGCAGGGTATTCTTCGGA
>JAILKT010000159.1 GCA_024693545.1 Lachnospiraceae bacterium | reverse complement strand
AATTTACGCTAACTTATAAAAGATTTCAAGTATTCGCGGGGACGAGAGATCCGAACATAAATCATTTCGGTTCATTCACGGGAGAGGGGCGATCATGACAGCTGTTATCTACACAAGGAACAATAACGACTCGGCTTTTTTGAACGAGACGGTCAGACGTGCGGCCGAGGATATGAGCGTCACGCTCATAAATCCCGAAGGAACAAAATATTTCAGAGTTGCCTACGATCTTGTGGTGGTTGATATCAACGGGGCCGAGGGTATGGAGATAGTTCTCGAGTACGCCGAGCGTTTTCCCGGCAGCAAGATCATCTGGATCACGGACGATCCGTACTTTGCGAAAACGGCCATCAGAAATCACATACATGATTTCATCACAAGACCGCTTGACGTAAGCTGGTTCGAGCACTCCGTAAGAGAAGCCGCAAGAATGATACGAATGTAATGCCGGATCCGTAATACAAAACAGATTCGGCAGATAATAATAAGACAATGCTCATGAGGAGATAATCATGAAAAAGAACAAAAATGCAGCAGTGATTGTATTGATCGCATTGCTTCTTATAGCAATAGTTTCACTCGATATTTTTATAGTTTTCAGCATGACGCGCGAGCAGACGAGGACATCGGGCTCGTATCAGCTGCAGTCCGTGAGCGGCGCGCTTGAAGCGATGCTCAACGATGCCAACAACCTCACGATGGAGATCGCCATCGAAGCGAGGGAACACCTTGATAACAAGGCCGAACTCGAATCCTTCTTAAAAGGAAAGAAAGCCGGCCTCTCCGAAAACGACGGCGCCTATAACGTATATATGGCGGGTACAGGCTGGGACATCATACCCGATCTCATCGACCGCGACGGTTATGTCGGGACAGAAAGGCCCTGGTACATCGGCGCTGTAAGGGCAAACGGCAAGCCCTATGTGTCGTCTCCCTATATGGATGTGCTCACTAAAGACATCTGCTACACTGTTTCGGTCATGCTCGGAGACCGTGATTCCGTTCTCGGAATCGACTATTCGCTCGATACGATCCAGGAATACATCAAAATGATCCACAGCACAGAGTCCGCAAATGCTGTTATCGTCACTGACGAAGGGATAATTGCGGGCGCTACCAATGTCGAGCTCGTCGGTCGTCCGCTCATCGACGCGATCCCCGAATATTCAGGCATCTACTCTCTCTCCAAGAACAAGCAGGGAGTTGTTTCCAGCCGCCTCAAGGACGGCATGCTCCATGAAAACCTCTTCGCCACAAAGAACGGCAACGGATGGCATCTCATAATCAGCGAGAATGAATGGGATCTGTATCAGAATTCCTATATCCAGCTTACCCTTACGATACTCCTCTCCATAATTCTCTTCACCGTTATCATCGTTTTGTATATACTCGCATCCCGAAGCCGAAGACGCGCAGAAAGCGCACTGAGCGCGAGAGACGAGTTTATTTCGGGTATCAGCGGCGAGCTTAAGGCTCCGATCTCAAGGATACTCGAGATCTCTTCGCGCGAATCCTCCGCGGCGGCAGGGACGGAAAAGGATGAAAACGATTTTGCCAGGATCCGCGAAGCCGGCCTCAGGCTCAACGAAAAAGTCGGACAGATCATGTCTTATAAGAGCCTTCTTCGTACCGAAAAGAGCCGCAGGGCTCACAGCGGGATATCGCTCAAAAGGTTCGGGATCAACAACCGTTTCCGTACACTGATACTGATCATCATGACCTTCGTAATGATGATCTCGGTCGTTTCCAACGTTTATATGACATATAAGTGGGGAACCACAAAGATGCAGCTCGAGTCAAGCGATTACAAGTCAAAACTCGACAGCTGGATCGATGCGCAAAAGAGCAAGCTTGACATGTTCTGCAGCTTTTTCTCGACAAACCCCGACATTCTCGACGACTACGAAGGCACTGTCCGCCTGCTTAACGACATAACAATGCAGTATCCCGAGATTTCGGCATCTTATATCACAAATCCCGCCCGTGAGCACACCGTTTACATGAATAACGGATGGGAGCCCGCTCCCGATGCTCCCGTCGAGGAACGTCCGTGGTACATCGATCTTATGAAGAGCCGTGAGGGGTGGATCGTCACAGCTCCTTACTACGATCAGCCGACCGGCGGTTATTGCGTGACCATCGCTGAAACCGTGCTCGACAGTGTGACAGGCGAATTTGTCGGCAATTTCGGTATTGATTTCTATATGGACACGCTCGTCAATATCCTCGGCGACAGCTATTCGGATACGGGATATGCCTTCCTCGTGGACAACAACGGCGACATCATCAACCATCCCTACGGGAAGTATCAAATGACATCCGACTCGCGCACGAACATCTCCGATCTTTCATACCCCGACGTATATGACGATTCGTTCAGCATCGAGCTCATTACCGATTATGACTCGGCATACAGGCTCCTAATCGCCACAAAGAGCGGCAACAGCGAATTCTCGATCTATGTTACAAGAAACTTCTTTAGCATATACGGCGCGATGATCGTATTCGATCTTATATGCGCGCTCGCTTTCCTCTTCTGTATCATTCTCGTTCACAGAACACTCGGAAAGCTTATCGCGGAACAGGAAAGAACAAATCTGAAGATGCAGGATGCCGTCGACGAGGCTCTCGCCGCCGGGAAAGCCAAGAATCAGTTCCTTGCACAGATGTCGCATGAGATCAGAACGCCCATCAACGCGGTACTCGGCATGAACGAAATGATCCTTCGCGAATCAAAGGACAGCACTATCAACGAATATTCGGCCAACATAAAGGTTGCGGGCCGCAACCTTCTCTCGCTCATCAATTCTATCCTTGATTTTTCAAAGATAGAGGACGGCAAGATGGAGATCATCCCCGCAAAATACGACCTTGCCTCAATGGTAAACAACCTTGTTAATTCGATAAGCGAACGCGCGAAGGCAAAGTCACTCAAATTCAACGTGGATGTCGACCCCACACTGCCCGCTCTTCTGTTCGGCGACGATGTGCGTATTTCACAGGTCGTCATGAACCTGCTTACAAATGCCGTCAAGTACACTCACGAAGGAAGTGTAACGCTTATGCTGAAAAATGCAGGGAGACAAGGCAACATCCAGAAGCTCTATATATCCGTCAGGGATACGGGCATCGGTATAAAATCAGAGGACATGAACAAGCTCTTTGAGTCCTTCGAACGCATCGATGAGATCCGCAACAGGAACATTGAAGGAACGGGGCTCGGAATGTCGATAGTCACAAAACTCCTGGCCATGATGAACAGCCGGCTCAAGGTGGACAGCACTTACGGCGTGGGATCCGATTTCTCATTTACGATCGATCAGGAGGCCCTCTCCGATGAGACTGTCGGCAATTATTCCGAAAGACTTGTCAGAACATTCGAACACCGTGAAGAAGATTCTATGCTTTATGCCGAAAAGGCGCGCATCCTCGTTGTCGACGACAACGACATGAACCTCAAAGTCGCCCGTAATCTCCTTAAGCTTTCGGGTATCAAGCCCGACCTTGCTTCGTCCGGTAACGAGTGCATCGAACTTATGCGTAAGAATACCTACGACATCGTATTCATGGATCACATGATGCCGGGTATGGACGGTATCGTAACACTGCATAAATTAAAGGAAGAGAATCTCATCCCCGAAGAGACGCGCATGATCGTCCTGACCGCCAATGCAGTTGTGGGCGCCAAGGAAAAATATCTGTCCGAAGGATTTGACGATTATCTTTCAAAGCCGATCGAGATCGAAATGCTGCAAAAGAAGCTTGAGACTTCACTTCCCTCAGGCCTCATAGAGTGGAGATCCCACGAGACGGAGCCCGCGCAGCCCGAACAGGCATCCGCGCAGCCCGAACAGGCACCCGCGCAGCCCGAACCGGCACCCGCGCAGCCTGCGGAAAGCGCAAACCGGCCGCCTGTAACTCCCGAGGCATCTGCGCCGGTATTTGACATGGCACCCTCCTCGTCCGCTCCTTCCGAAACGGATGAGGAAGTACTCGAGTTCGGTCCCACAGATTCCGAAGGTGATATTCTCGAATTCGGACCGGTATACGACGACATCAAGGCAGAGCTCCCTGCATCCCTTTCCGAAGAGATAAAGGTAAAACTCGAATCTGCCGGCATAAGCGTCAGCGAAGGCCTGCGCTTCTGCGGAAAGGAAGAGTCGTTTTATATAGAAATGCTTGACAACTATCGCGACAGCTTCGAGGAAAAGAGCCGTCAGCTCTCACACTTCTTCGAGGAAGAAAACTGGAGTGACTATCAGATATTGATACACGCCATAAAAAGTTCCTCAAAGACCATCGGCTCCGAGAGTGCCTTTACTCTTGCAAGATCTCTTGAAGAAGCGTCGGGCGAAGGGAACAAAGCATTTATAAGCGAGCATCACAACGAATTTATCGAATTGTACAGATCGCTTACGGAAGCTATCAAAAAAGCTATAGGGTAAAAATGAGAGCGTCAAAACTGCTTCAGACAGAGTATTTCGTATTTTAAGCCAAAGTTATAGGAGGAAATATGGCAGACTGGGTAATCGTAGTAGATGACGACATTACAAATTTAAAAATGGCGGGGCATATTCTAAGCAGAGCAAATATGCGTGTCACCGCGCTCAAATCCGGGCAGGCGCTGATCGATTATATCGAAGCGAACGGAAAGCCCGATCTCATTCTTCTTGACATAAAAATGCCGGGCATGGACGGATTTGAAACACTCACAAAGCTTCGCGAGACGGAAGACAATTCGGACGAGAAGATTCCCGTGATCTTCCTGACTGCCGATGAAAACGAAGAGTCGGAAACGAAGGGTCTCTCCCTCGGAGCGATGGACTTCATCAAAAAGCCCTTCGTGCCCGAAGTTCTCACGCTTCGAGTGCGCCACATAATCGACCTGAGCAATCTTCAGCGCCACCTCTCTCACGAGGTTCACAAGAAAACACAGGAAAACAACAAACTCTTCCTTCATGTCGTTGAAGCTCTCGCAAAAGCGATCGACGCGAAGGACAACTATACAAACGGCCATTCCGGACGCGTTGCCGCATATGCGCGCGAGATCTCACGCAGGATCGGCTATAACGACGAACAGCAGAACGCCGTCTATATGATGGGACTTCTTCACGATGTAGGAAAGATAGGCATCCCCGATGCCGTTATCAATAAACCGACAAAACTCGACAATGAGGAATATGAAGTCATCAAGACTCATCCCGTGCTCGGTGCAAAGATCCTCGGCGTCATAAAGGAGATGCCTTCGCTCGCAAACGGCGCGAGATGGCATCATGAGCGTTACGGGGGCGGCGGATATCCCGACAACCTTAAGGGGGAAGACATCCCGATCGAAGCAAGGATGATCGCTGTCGCCGATTCCTACGACGCGATGACGAGCCACCGCAGTTACCGCGCTCCTCTCCCCCAGGACGTAGTCAGGGCCGAGATTGAAAAAGGAAAAGGAACACAGTTTGATCCACGTTTTGCCGACATCATGATCCACATGATCGATGAAGACATCAACTATGAAATGAAAGAACAATAAAAAGGACCGACATATGAAAGATTCACAGAATACACCCGATAAACAGCATACTCTGTTTCATGCATCTCATATGCTGATACTCGTATCGATCACGATCGCTTCCGTGGCACTCGTGCTTATGGGCGCCATACTCGGATGGGAAAAATGGCCCATGATCCCCATATTCGCAGTCATCGTCTTTTGCTGGTTCATCCATTTGCAGCAGCTTTTCACGGACGTGCAAAGGATCACGATCTACTGCGTCGTCGTCATGGGAATGATCTTCTACTACGGGATACATCCGACGAGCACCTTCGACCTTTCCGTCACCGCGTGCTTCGGAATACTGCTCTGCGCCACTACGGGCGTAAAGAGGCTCATTTCGTTCTGCGTTGCGACCTTCTGTATTACTTTTGCTTATAACCTGATCACTGTTTTGAGCGCTGATCCCGGACAGCTTGATGCGCTCATGGTCAGCAGGATCATCTACCATCCCGTCATAGTACTCGTGATCGGATGGCTCGGTCGCACGCTCATAGACTTGTGGTCAAAGGTTCTCAAGCACTCCAAGGTTGAGATAGATCACCTCACCGAAGCCACCGGTCGATTCAACGAATTCCTTACAAAAGTTTCCCACGAGATAAGGACCCCGATCAATGCCGTGCTCGGTCTGTCGGGAATAGCGATCGAGCGCTCGGAAGACAGGGAACAGCTCGAAAATCTCGAAAAGATCCGCAGCGCGGGAAAACGTGTTGCGGAGCAGATCAGCGACATTCTCGACTATTCGGAGATCGACAGGCAGAACTTTGCGATCAACTCCGAAGACTACATGCTTGCCTCCGTGCTTCACGACCTCGTTATGGAAATCAAAGCTTATCATAAGAAGGAAGTCGAACTTATCATCGATGTCGACCCCAATATCCCGGCGATGCTTCGCACCGATATAAGCAAGCTCAAAACGATCATCTGGCATCTCACGACCAATGCGCTCAAATTCACAAAAGAAGGCGGCGTTTATCTTCGTATCACATCGACTCCCCAGGAATACGGCATCAATCTCATTTTTGAGTTTTCCGACACCGGCTGCGGCATGACCGAAGATACAATTTCGAAGCTTTTTGACGGCTACTACCAGGCTCACAACACCTACACCCGTTCCACAGGCGGTCTCGGACTCGGTATGGCTATCGTTAACGGCTATGTTGCCGCGCTCGGCGGATTCCTGAACATCAACAGCATCCCCGGTGAAGGAACAACCATCAGGGTCACCATTCCCCAGCAGGTTGTCGATCCCACCGGCTGCATTTCGGTCCGTAACCCCGCAGGGCTCGTTGTCGGCGGATTCCTTAATTTTGAAAAATACTACTCTCCCATGGTTCGCGACTATTACAACCATATGGTCCTTGATATAGTCAAAGGCCTGAATGTGCATCTTCACCGCGTCGACACCATAGAAAACCTTCGCAGACTCAATTCATCAATCCGCATGACGCATCTCTTTGTCGGCGAAAAAGAATACAAAGAAAACCGTGATTATCTCGAAGAACTTGCCCGCAGCATATACGTTACCGTTGTTGCCTCGGATGCAGGTGTTCTGCCCGCCGGCTCAAAGGTTCATCTCATAGAGAAGCCTTTCTACTGCTTCCCTGTTGCCGAAGTTCTCAACAGAAACATCCTTGATGATATTTCCGACAGATATATGTACTGCCACGGCATCCGCGCGCTTGTTGTCGATGATGAACCTCTCAACCTCACGGTCGCAAGGGACATTCTCGAGCGCTATGACATCACCGTGTCCACCGCAGGCAGCGGTCCCGAAGCGATCGATATGTGTTCGCAGGATTCTTATGACATCATATTCATGGATCACATGATGCCCGGCATGGACGGTATCGAAACTATGCGTCGTATCAGGTCGGATGTCCTTGGCGCATGGAAATCGGTTCCTATGGTTGCACTCACCGCCAATGCCGTGAGCACGGCCCGCGAGGCTTTCCGTGCTGCAGGTTTTGACGGTTTCGTTGCAAAACCCATTGATATCATGGAACTTGAGCGAGTTCTAAGGCTTGTTCTCCCCAAGACTGTCGTAACTTTTGAGGAGAGACCTCACTCTCGCAGGAAATCAAGCCGTCCGGGCGCCTTACCCTCCGCTTCCGCTTCTGCCGCCGGGGCAGCGGAAGCAGAGGGCATCCCGGATCCCGGCAACATGCAAAACGGAGGAAGCGATCCCCTTGACGTATATGCGCCGCTTCGCAACCTCGGAGTAGATATAGCCCAGGGTCTCCTTTACTGTCAGAACGACGACGAATTTTACCGCTCGCTGCTTGTCCAGTTCGCAGGAGAAGCGGGTGACAAGAGAATAAATCTTGAAAAGTTCTTCACGGAAAAAAATCTCGCCGAATATTCGATCCTTGTACATGCCCTCAAGAGCACGGCCAAGATGATCGGTGCTCCGGAGCTTTCCGAAAAGGCACGGGCGCTTGAGGAAGCCTCGAAAGCCGGTGACTTTGCCCGGGTTGAGGCGGGACACTCCGATGCGATGAAGGACTACAAAGTGCTCACAGAGACGATCCTGAAAACTTTCGGAGGATCCGAAGCCTCCGACAGTGAATCGCTCGAATTTACTCCGGAAGACTCCGACAGTGAATCACTCGAATTTACTCCGGAAGCCTCCGACAGTGAATCACTCGAGTTTACTCCCGGGGCGTCCGTCAGCGATGCGCTCGAATTTAGTCCCGCACAGGAGGAAAAACAATGATCAAAGGATGGCAAAATTTCATCTCTAACGATAAAAAAACAATAAAAGAACGGCTTTATTTCCTGACGCTCGTGACGACCGCGATCTCCTTTGCAGCGGTGTCGATCACAAATATCCTATCCGACTTTCACCTCATCGACATCATCGTTATGTTCGTGTGTGTCGGACTCATCTCGCTTGCGGCAGTTAAAGCCCGCAATCCGAGACAGATAAAGATCGGCAGCAATTTGATCGCGTTCTTGCTCATTTTCGTCATGATGCCCTATGCCTTCTTCGCGGGAGGCTCTGTTTACGGCGGTCCGCCCTGCTGGTTCATATTTTCGGCGCTTTTTGTCAGCCTTGTACTCTCAGGTAAAACAAAGATTTTCTTCCTGATCGCTGACCTTGTTACATCGGGTATATGCTATGTTCTCGCCTTCACCTATCCGTCTCTTATCAGAACCAACACGACACTTTCCGCTTACATCGGATCATATACCGCAATGGCCTTTATAAGCCTCTGCATATGCATGATGATAAGCTTTGAGATCCTTATGTATAGGCGTGAAAGCCAAAAAAACGAAAAGCAGAGGAAAGAGATCGTTGCGCTCAATGATGCTCAGAACCGCTTCTTCTCGAGTATGAGCCATGAGATCCGTACACCGATCAACACTATCATCGGCCTCAACGAAATGATCCTCAGAGAGGACGTTTCCGACGAAGTTGCCGAGGATGCGGCCAATATCCGCGCTGCCGGAAAGATGCTCCTGCACCTCATTAACGATATCCTCGATATGAGCAAGCTTGAATCGGGAAATATGCAGCTTTCCTCGGTTTCCTACCGTATCGGCGACATGCTCTCGGAGCTTGTTAACATGATCTGGGTCCGCGCACGCGACAAAGGTCTTGAATTTAATGTAAATGTTTCTCCCGATGTTCCCGCGCAGGTCGTCGGCGATGATGTGCGCGTCAAGCAGATACTCATAAACGTTTTAAACAATGCGGTCAAATATACGCGTGAAGGTTCGGTCTCGCTGTCGATCCAGTGCGGCAACATGGTGGACGGCAAACAGAGCATCCTCTACACCGTAAGCGACACCGGAATGGGCATCAAGAAAGAGAACCTTCCCTACCTCTTCACAGCTTTTAAGCGTGTCGATGAGGACAACAACCGTCACATCGAAGGAACGGGCCTCGGTCTTTCGATCGTTCAGCAGCTCGTAAACCTTATGGGCGGCAAAGTTACGGTCAACAGTATATATACACAGGGAACAACATTTGTTATCGAGATTCCCCAGATCGTTGCAGGCAATGAGACCGTCGGTGAGCTCAACCTCGAGAAGAAGCACAAGATCATGCGCGACGCATATGTTTCACGCTTCGAAGCACCCGACGCACGGGTTCTCGCCGTCGATGACAACGCATCGAATCTGCTTGTTGTCAAAAAGCTGCTGCGCGATACCAGGGTTCAGCTCGACACTGCTTCATCAGGCGAGGATGCGCTTCGACTGACTCTTGAGAACAACTATCACGTCATCTTTATGGATCACATGATGCCCGGGATGGACGGCGTTGAATGTCACCGCAGGATCATTGCACAGAAAGCCGGAAAATGTAAAGAATCAAAGATCATTTCCTTTACCGCGAATGCGGACGCCGAGAGCCGTGCGCTTTATGAACGGGAGGGTTTCGACGGCTTCCTCGTAAAGCCCATAGACGGTAAATCGCTTGAACGCGAACTTGCCCATAATCTTCCCGCCGAGCTTGTTCATTACTCAGCCGACGACGACAATGATGTTCTCGAAGAGAGCATGGCATGGATAAACACAGAGCAGAATAAGCGTCTTATCACGATCTCGACCGAAAGTACAGCCGACCTTCCCGCGGAACTTATCGACCAATACGAGATTGCCGAGATTCCTCATCTCGTTGTTACATCGGAAGGCGTATTCCGCGACCTTATCGATATCGATACGACCGGAATGATCGCATATATGGAAAGGAAATCAGGCCGTGTGCATACGAGGATCCCGGACGTTGCAGCCCATGAGGCATTCTTCGCCGAACAGCTAAACCATGCAAACAGCGTCATTCATATCGCCATTTCAAAGGACGTTGAAAACAGCGGCTACAATGTGGCGCTCGAGGCTGCCGCTTCCTTCAATAATGTTACCGTTCTTGACTGCGGACATCTTTCGAGCGGTCAGGGTCTTCAGGTACTTGAAGCCTGCCGCCTCGCATCTCTCGGAAAAACCGTGGACGAAATAAGCAAGGCCGTTGAAGAAGGTAAAAGCCTTACAAGCACGAGCTTCATTGTTGACAACCTTGACTATCTTGCCCGCGCCGGTCAGGTCAGTGACAGAATTGCAAGGATAACAAAGACCCTTTCTCTCAGACCCACGCTCGTAATGAAGAAAGGCAAAATGACGCTCGGCAGGGTATTCTTCGGA
>JAILKT010000154.1 GCA_024693545.1 Lachnospiraceae bacterium | reverse complement strand
TGCATCGTCAAGCATCTTCTTATTAAATGAAAGGACATAGGATGCCTCGGGTACGGATTCCCCGCCCACGGGGAGCATGAAATATGTTCCGTCAAGGCCGTTGATGTTGATGGTTCTCAGGTAGTTCTGCTCGTTCAGGATATCCTCGTCTGCGGGAAGAACTTCCGCAAGGTTTGTTGCATAACCGTTTGCTACTGCGGGGATACCGAATGAAGGCTCTGTGAGGTAAATATCACAGTCGGGCTTACCTGCAAGCACTGAAGTGTTGATGGACTCCTGAACACCTGCGTATGTAAGGTTGACATACTCAAGACGTACATTGTACTTCTCTTCAACCTTCTTTAATGCGTCGAAGTTCATCTGTGCAAGTTCCTCGTCAGATACCGAAGGATCGTCATGGATATCGGTATGTGTGCTGTCATAGTAAATGTCATACCATGTACCGATTCTGATCGTACGAGGTGTGTCGCCTTCATGACGAGGCTGCTTTACTGTAGCGGTTGTGTCACCGGTGTTGCCGGTGTCTGCAGTGGCTGCACCGCTGTTATCGGTTGTGGTTACATCTGCGCCTGTTTTTGTGTCATCGTTTTTTTGTTCGGATGAAGAACCGCAGGCTGCCATACTCAGTGCCAAAGCACAGATCAGGATCATAGCTGTCAGCTTTTTTAACATTTTCATGTTTGGTTTATCCTCCTTTTAGGATCCTGCGGGACTGTCCGCCCCGCAGGGAAATTATTTATGCTTATTTTACAGAACCGATAGATGCGGCTGTTACAGACCAATTGGAGGATGCCTCAAACTGAAGTGTAGCGCCCCACTGGGTTGTATCTTCACCAAGGATTTCTGCAATATCTTCAAATGTTACCTGGCAATGTCTGCCGTCGAACTTCGAGTAGCCCTGTCCGGAGCCGTCGTAATCACCGACACCGACACGAGTCCATCCCTTAGCTGCGCCGGGGAATACAAGCCAAAGCTCACCGGTCTCGGATGCGTACTCTACATCGATTACAGAACCGGGAACAAGTGCTGCGATCTGATCTTCTGTAAGATCAACGCCTGCCTGAGCCCATGCACCTGCAGATGCGGTTGCGCCAAGATCAAGATGGCTGTTGGTAGCAACGAACGAATCGCCCTTACCTACGCGTACACCGTAAACTTCCCAATTTCCGTCAGATTCGCACTGCATTGTTGTACCCCATGTAGATACGTCTTCGCCGCAGTACTTAGCAAGATCTTCATATGTTACATATGCCTTGCTACCGTCACAGATTGCAAAGCCCTGTCCGGAACCGTCTGCATTACCTACGCCGACACGCATCCAGCCTGCCTGTGCTTCGTTCATAACGATCCACATATTGCCTGTGTCAGACTTGTAGCTGATCTCTACTACAGAACCGGGAACAAGTGCTGCTTTGAACTCCTCGGGCATAGTATATCCTGCCTGAGCCCATGCACCTGCCGAAGTCTGGAAGCCTTCGAAGTTAACTGCATGTGTAAGAGCATATGCGGGAGCCTTCTGACCTACCTTAACGCCGGTAACTGCCCAATCTGTGTCAGACTCGCACTGGATCTGGCTACCCCATGTTGAGACATCATCGCCGCAGATAGCTGCGATCTGCTCGAATGTTACCTGTGCTGTATTCTTCTTACCGTTTACATATGCATATTCCTGACCGGAACCGTCTGCATCACCGACGCCTACGCGCTTCCAGCCTGCTGCGGACTCGTTCATAACGATCCACATATTACCTGACTCTGACTTATACTCGATCTCGATTACGGATCCGGGTACAAGTGCTTCCTTAACAGCATCCGTGAAAGGCACGCCTGCCTGTGCCCAAGCACCTGCCGATACTGAATCATAGCCTTCCCAGTTAACTACATTTGTAAGAGCAAAGAGGTTGCTGCGATCATCTACTGATGCAAATCCTGCAGGGTTACCGAACTCTGCTGCGCTGTTTGCCTCGATCGTTGCACCGTTACCATCAAGGAATGCGATATTGTCGATCAGAAGGTTCGAAGGTGTTGTCTTCGAATTATCGGTTTCCTTTGAAAGAACAATGTAGTTCTCGCCTGTTCCGATAAATCCTGCCTTGGTTACATCAAACTTAGCGGTCTTGGGATTTGAGGTCTCAATATATACAGACCACTCATTAGCCTTGTATTCTTTGTTGTCTTCACCTGCCATGCAGTAGAGACGTCCGCTTGTGGAAGCAAACTTATCCGCATTCTCGGTACCGAGATCGATACGGATCTCTTTTACGTCTGCAAGCTTATCCCCAAGCATTGCTGAAAGGTTGAATGCCACGAACATATTCTTGCCGTCGACATTCGTTGCCTTAAGTGCCTTGGAGCCGTTGAAATCTACAACTTCAAGTGTGGAATTATCTGCTCCGCCTCGTCCTGTATCAACTGCTGCAAAGGCGAAATTTCCGTCTTCAAAGTCGATACTGGGAGCAACTGCCGGTTCGGGTGTAACTGCCGGTAATGTTGTTTTTGCTGCTTCCGGAGTCGGAGTTGCCTCCTCCTTTTCTACGCTCGGCGTAGTTTCTACCGTTGACGGGGTCTCAGTAGGAGCGGGATCGGCAGTCTTCTTTTCTTCAGAAGAGCCTGAACATGCTACGAGAGAGAACACCATCATGGCACATACCAGAATTAAGGTTGCCAATTTTGTTTTCTTCACTTTTCTTTCCTCCTCTTTTTTTTTAAAAGTGATTTTGTTGCCTTGTTTCTTGTATAATAAATATTGTTTTCACAATTTTATTATCTTGTTTATCCAACGATACCCGACCGTTCGACACCCTCGATGAACTGCTTCTGCAGAACTACGTAAATGATGACGAGCGGGAGCATGACCAGAACGATGCCCGCATCAAGGTAAAGCTGCAGGATGTTGGGGTCGTAAATCTTGTATACATTTCCGACCGTGCTGGCCAGTGTTGCCACTCTCTTACTCAGCAGTGTAGAATCACTGATATTGAAGAGTTTTGCGTAAAACGTATCATTGTACTGCCATACAAGAGAGAAGATCGCTACCGTGATGGCAGACGGGATCGCATTTCGAAGCATGATCCTGAAGTAGGTGTACCAGACACCGCACCCGTCCACATAAGCTGCCTCCTCGATCTCCTTGGGAAGTCCCCGGAAGAATTGGTTGAAGATGTATATGTATAGGCCGGACCGGAGCCCGCAGGCGAAAAAGGTCATGATGTACATCGGCCAGACCGTTCCGAGCAGGTTCGGACTTTTTCCGAGGATCAGCTCGAATATGCCGAAGACATCGAAATTCGCAAATGTCATGTAAAGCGGAAGCATGATCGTATGCGTAGGGACGACGATCATAACAACAACACAGGCGAAGAGTATCTTCTTAAACGGGAAGTTATATCTTGCAAAACCGTAGCCTACCATCGAGCACATCAGCACCTGAAGGACCATGAGCGTCAGTGAGTAAATGATCGTGGAAAGAGCCGTCGAAGAATAGTTCAGTGTGTCAAATGCGATCTCATATCTCTCCAAAGTGGGAGATTGCGGGATCATATAAACCATTGTGTTGTAGTTATCCGCATCCGAGAAGAATGACCTTGAGATGATCCCGAGTACAGGACCTATGATCACATAGGCTACGCCGATCAGTATCACCCAGCGTCCGAGACCGAGCAAAAATCCCTTGATGTCTTCGACGATCCTGCTCTTTAGGTTCTTATCCATTTTTGGTAAACGGAATCCCTTCGGATTTACGGCGACAAGCTCCGCGTCCGATCTCTTTTCCGACGCAATTTCTTTCGCTTTCTCTGCAGCGTTATCCATTCCTATGATCACCTCCTCCCACTAGTTATAGTAGAACGTTCTCTTTTGTATGAACCGGACGACAATTGCGAGTATCGCACAGGTGATCAGCGTAGATACCAGCGAGAACGTAGAACTGAGTCCGTAATTTTTCTCTGAAAATGCTGTGTCATAAGCCAGCGTTACAACATCCGAATTGATGAAACTGTCAACTACCGTATAAACCACAACGGTTATGATATGCGGCATGACCATCGGGAAAGTAACCTTCCAGAACGTCTCATAGGCCGTGGCGCCCTCTATCTTAGCCACCTCATACATCGAACCCGGGATGGACTGCAGCGCTGCGATAAATATGATTATCTGAACACCGGATGCATTGATGATGCTGCTTATCCTCCCTACCGCACCGACAACATAGTCGATGAGTGTGGTCGGAAGACCGAGGTTTGAAAACATCTGAATGTAATACCCAACGCTCACTCCCGTGCTTGTCGCTTCGGATACCTCTGCGCCCGCGGAAGAAAGTCCACCCACCATCATGCTCGCCGCTACCCTCATTGCCGCAAGGATTGCCTCTGAATTTAAGATGACCGGCAGAAAGAATATCGCACGCATCAGTGTACGTCCCTTAAACTTCTTGTTGAGAAGCATAGCAAGCATCAGGCTGAAGAAGGTTATAAGCGGTACATCGATGAGCATATTCGCAACGGATGTCGTAAGAACCTGCTTAAAAGTACCGTGCGCCCTGAATGCGTAGAGGAAATTATCAAGCCCGACAAATTCCAGGGTATAGCCTCCACCCGGAGAAACCGTAAGCTCCGATACCGAAAACTCTACTGTCATGAAGAGACTTCTCAGATAGAACCACAGGAATCCGATCAGCCAGGGGACTATGAATAAGAATCCCTTCACAGAGCGCTTACGGGTAAGAGTTAATTTAGTTTTTTTCTTCTTTTCACCCATATCACCCTCCGACTACATAGCTCTTGGGTCCTACCGAGATCCCATCCGCATTTGCTGCTGTATCTGTATGGTTTACATAAATCCTTACTCCGTTACTGTAGGTCGTAACGCTCACACCTTCCGAAACCGGCTTAAAATCCGTTATATATGCGCCGCTGACTTTGGAAAGCGCTTCATTTGTCTGTTTCCAGATCTTAACGGCCGTTTCCTTCCATCCGTCATAGGTTGTGGAATAGAACTTGTTGAGTCCCGTCATCTTCATATCGGTCGCCGCTTCTTTCGTGAATACAAAATGCGGTGACGCACCGTTCTCCACCAGGGAAAGAACAATTTCTTCCATATCCGTAGTATTTCCGAGATTGATCAGACTTCCGGAGTAATCAATACATCCATGGATCAGCATCTCGTAGAAGGGAACAGCTCCGTCAACAACGGGATAGGCGTTGTCTGTAAGCGGTGCATTGAGAATGTCATCCGCATATGCGAAGGAATAATCATTCCCACTGTTAATCATCACGTTCTTTCCGGTTTCCTTTATCTTCAGGAGCTGCGCCTTTACGACCTCAAGTGCCTGTTCACGGTCGATCACGTTTGTACGGCGCTTGTCGGAATGGAGCTCATTTCCCAGATCCCTGAGGGAGATTCCGGAGATATCGTAATCTCTTATCTTATCCGTAAAGCTCTCCGTATACCGAACGAGGAACTTCGGAGATATCAGGTAATAAATATTCTCATCATGTCCGAGGCTTGAGGTCTGCCTGAGCGTTGCGGGATGCACCTCGCCGAACTCACCGATATATCCGGTTCCGTAGTAACGCGACGTTTCGTTTGATGCCGAATACCTGCTGCTCACTTCGGAAACCTTCTGGAATGCACAGTCCACGTAGAGTGTACCGCCCATAGAGAGAAGCTCTCCCGAAAGATCCTCAAGATCCGACGTTCCTCCGAGTTTTCCGGGAACCTTTATCTTGCCGAGAGTATCGTGGTAATATCCGCCTCCGCTCCAGCCCTGCAGGTTCATTACCTGATTCGTTATACCGGAATCCTTCAGATCCTTCGCTATCTCGCCGGCCTCTTCAAAAGTGGTCATTGCGGTGAGACCTCTGTACTGGGTTCCGAGGAAGTACTTTGTCTCCTCGACACCGCTGATCACATCGTAGTAAAACTTAATGTCGCCTGTCTCCGATCCGGCCCTTTCCAGACGTCCCTCTCTGATAAGACGATCCCTGTAATAGTTTGCCGCACCCGAATAGCCTTTATTTTCTGATGTAAGCATCGTATATCTTACGGTAAGCGGCGCGTCGTAATAATTTGTCTCGACTATGGGAAGCTTGGCTTCGCTACCGGTCGTACCGAACATCGAGAGCGTATCACTTCCTCTTAATGTGAATGTGGTATAAACGTTGTTGTATTCGTTTACATCCCCGGCAACACCGGCCGAAACGTTCGCCAGCGACGCTCCCGATTCGATTGTGGCCAGGATTCCGGAATCTTCACGGAATATTCCGAAGACGGAAAGCTTTGCGCTCGTTGTCTTTTCGCGGACCGTATAGTCGGCAGCCATCGGATCTATGCCGTATATGTACTCCGAATAATCATTTCCGGAACGTGCTGTTCCCTTGCCGTTGTTAAAGTTTATGATCGATCCGGAGCCGTTTGGTACAAGTATATATCCCTTCTCGTCTTTTCCGGCAGCGCCGAAGAAGTTCAGCATCTGTATGTTATGGATCGCTCCACCGCCGTTCTCTTCAACGGTTTTCATATTGACAGAAGCCTCAAGGTAATCATCCTTCACCGTATAATCGATCGGAACCTTGAAGGTTATCGGTACAGAGCCTTCGACATCCACCGCGGACATCTCACGCTCATAATCCTCCTTCGTCCATCCCGCTTCGGTAAAATATTCATTTAAGCGGCGAACCTGAGATACACCTTTCTGTGTGTTTTCAAGCATGACCATCAGGTTCTCGTCTTCATCGCTCGGGACAAATTTCTTCCTTGAAAACTTTTCCGCCGAACTGTCCATCTTCGAAAGGACTTCCTCAAGAACATCCTTATTGATGTAGATGGGAACGATACCCGTTGCCGCCGTGGTATCTCCGAAGGTGTATATGATCCTTACTCCGTTTTCGATCGACTGTGCCTCGATCTGCCCAAGCTCTACGGCTTGTGAGTAGGAATCAAACGTGTTCTCGTTGCGCTGCGTGTTATAATAATCCACGATCAGCTGACTCTTCAGATAAGCCTTGTTCGAAGCGTTTGCGATCCCGTCATCATCCGCTCCGGGAGGATTCGAATAAACGGTTTCGCCGTTTCTCTTGTCATATATCGCGATATTGCCGGTATTTGTTTGAACATAGAGCTTAAGTGATGTACTCTCTGCCGCAAGCGAATAACCATCTACCGAAGCGCCCGGATCCGCAAGCGCCTTAAACTCTGTTCCTTCCTCTACCGTATAATCTGTCAGGTAATCTCTGTAGTGATCGTAGAAGTTATACCGTATCAGGTAATAGGCAAGATATATTACAACGACCGCAAGAGCCGCTAAGAGCAAGTATCTGACCCATTTGTATTTTTTCGTATGCTGCGTTTTCAGGTTCATTTCCTTCAGCGCTTTTTTCTGTTCTCTCGTCTTTGCCATGCGCTGCCTCCTTTACGCCCGGAAAAGCAGTTCCTGGTAGATACTGTACAGGAAACTGTAAACCTGATTGATCAAATCCACGATAAGAAGGACGATGAATACGATGAGCAGCAAAGCTACTATGGTGAGGAAAAGCGTGATGAGCGTTTTCCCCAGAGTGAAGTTGTGTACAGTCATGATCCCTACAAGCATTACAAACAGGGTGTATGCTATCCCGACCCCACATACCATGTAATAAAACGCTGCCTCGTCCTCGGAAACAAACCGGCTGAGAACTGTACCGATTATGATGCATATCGTAGCCGGCAATGTCGAATATCCGATCGCTATCACGATGTCTTTGAATCTTCCTTTTCCGTCCATAAGACAGGTGATCGACCAGTTGCTGACGCAGAGCAGGAGGAAGAACAAAAGCACCGTTATCAGCTCGCTGAGTGAATCTACTTCCCTCGGATCGATATCATTTACAATGAAACCCGCGGATATACGGTTAACGGACCACGCCACCGAGAAAAGGATAACAAGGATGAGCGCCACTACCACAGAGCCTCTGTCCCTGTGCCGGATCTCATAAAATCCATCGGCAGGATGACTGACTGTATGGAATGCAAATTTCCACTTATCTTTCGATAACAGATTCTTCATCTACAGCAGTCCCTCCTCTCTGTTAATTCCTTTCTTTTTGTTCTTTATCTTATTGATCACGATCCCGGCAAAGATCAAAACGATCACTCCGGTTAGTATCCAACCCAGGTTATCGGCCAATATTTTGTTTCGATAACGCTTATATGCGATGGAATAGTATTCCTTATTCATGCCGAGCTCGAAATAATGCATTGCCTTCTCGTTATCGCCGGCGGTAAGATAAGCTTTTCCGATACCGTTATTGGCAAGTTCGTTGTTTTCGTCCAAACGCAGGACTTCCTTCCATTTTTCGATCGCCTGCTTCTCGTCACCGTCGAATCTGAGTCCGACCGCATCATTGATAAGGTTTCCGTAATTTGTTTCGCGGAACTTCATGATCACATTCCGTCCGGCGTCGAGAACAAGTATTTCTTCAGCATTCTGCTCGATAGCAACCGGTGTCTGGAAGGTTCCGTCCTGCAACCCGATGCCGCCGAAGATGTAGAGGAGATTACCTTCCTTGTCGTAGGTAAAGATCCTTCCTCTCTTTCGGTCCAGGATCGAGTACATCCCTTTGTTTCGGTATACAACATCTACGATTTCCGACGGACCGCTGTAATCACCGTAGGTACCGGTCCGAATGTCGCCTCCGACATTGGCATTTTCACCTTTCTGGACAACATCATTGCCCTGAGGGTTGAGCCTGCGGACTGCCTGTTTTCCTTCAGAATCGATATTGGATGCGTAGATGAAGCCCTCTGAATCCACATCGATGCCGGTAAACTCCGTCGGTATATAAAGCTGTGTATTCGAACGCTCCTCCTTTGAAGCGAATCTCCTCCAGAACTTCTCCCATACGGAGATTTTTACATCGATGGTTCCGAAGTATCCCGAAAACGTTCCGTCTGCCTCAAAAACAAGTATTCCTTCAAATGCGCCTTTGGAGATCACATAAATACGGTTCGCATAATCTACGGTAACCTTAAGCGGTATGAACGCAAAGTCGTCTTCAAGGATTTCGGACTTCGGCTCCTTAACCACTCTCTTATATTCACCCTGAGGGGTAAGCACTACAACACGGGCATTGTTCGAATCTGCCACAAAGAGTTCACCGTTCTCTGAAATGCACACTCCGTAAGGAGCACTGAAGCGGTCTTCATCTCCGTTTACCGTAAATGTATCGATGATACGGTTTACCTTTGTCATATGGCCGTCGAGGACCACGATCCGATCGTTTCCCGTATCGGCAACATATATCTCGCCTTCCTCGGATATACAGAAATCTCTCGGTTCCTTAAATGCCGTCGTACCGACATCAATGCCTCCGACACTTCCTTCGGGTGTATATGCGGCCGGAGTTTTTACGATATCCTCCCAGTAGTTATAATTGTAGGTATCGTACGGAACTTCTACCTCTGCCTGCGCCGCAGCTTTGGGGAATCCTACAATGACCAGCAGGGCAAGCACGCCAAGCATTCTCTTTAATCTTGTTGTCTTTCTCATAAGCCCTTACTCCTTTATGCCGGAGGTAGTCATGGTTTCAAGTACGTTGCTTTGGCAGGTCAGGAAGAATATTATCGGAACTGCCGCGATTATAAATGTTACAGCTGCGGAGGCTCCGGCTCTTGCCGTACCGCCGGCAGCGATCTGTTGAAGTGCAAACTGAAGCGGCTTGAGCTGCTCGTCTCTCAGGAACATTGAACCCGTATTTCCCCACATCTGCTGGAACTGGAAGATCGCGAGTGTCAGCCATGCGGGCTTTACATTCGGCATCACTATGGACCAGAAGATCCTGTACTCCGATGCCCCGTCGAGCCTTGCCGATTCCATAAGGGACATCGGCAGCTGTTCCATGAACTGCTTCATTAGGTAAAGACCCATGCCGTACTGCCAGGCCGGCAGGATAAGTGCCAGATATGTGTTGTTAATGTGCAGCCAGCTGATGATCATGTAGTTCGGTATCTGAGTTACCGTCCAGGAGAACATCATGGAAAGAATGACCATGTTAAAGAGGATCTTCTGCCCGGGGAATTTATGTTTTGAAAGGACATACGCGGCCAGGGATGCTACTATAACATGTCCGAATGTACCGAGACCCGTGATGATGATCGTATTCATGATGTACCTTGAGAAAGGCACCCACGAATCACTCATGACATTGAACAGGTCTGTAAAGTTGTTCATTGTCGGATTCTTGACGAAAATCGCCGGAGGATACTGGAATATCTCATCAAGCGGCTTCAGCGAATTATTCACGATCATGACGAGCGGCAAAGACATGAATATACCGCATATGATCATTATGGTGAAGAGTATTCCGTTGCCCGCAACGGATCGATTGATCTTCCTTTGCCTTGCCATGACTACTCACCTACCCTTCGGAGAAGTCTCTGTACCAATTTATTCGTGCCGACCATGAGAAGGAAAAGCACAGTTGCTATTGCTGATGCATAGCCCATATCAAATCTCGTCGAGCCGTAATCGAGAAGATGGGTAACAACCGTTGCTCCGGCATAATTTACAGATGGATTTCCCGCAAGCTGGATGGAAATATCAGCCACAGCAAAAGACTGAGTGATCTGCATAACCGCACCGAACATGAGCTGTGGTTTCATCGCCGGAAGAGTGACAAACCAAAGTTCCTGCCAGCGGTTCTTTACACCGTCGATTGCCGCTGCCTCGTATAGTGTCTTGTCAACTGTCTGCAGACCCGCGATAAAGCTGAGGAAACCGGTGCCGAGCGACAGCCACAGCTGTACAACTATAAGGCACGGGAGGATATAGTCCGCATCCTGCATCCAGAGCTTTTGTTCATCTATGAACCCAAGATTCATCAAAATACCGTTCAGATATCCGTAACGGTCCGAAGAAAGGATCAGCGACCAGACCATATAGGCGTTTCCGCAGATTGACGGCGCGTAGAAAATGAGGGTCAGGAAAGCTCGAACCTTCGGACGGAACTCATTGATGATCCATGCAAAAAGAAGACAGAGCAAATAACTGATCGGTCCCGTGACCACTGCGAAAATAAGTGTATTCTTCAATGAGACTATGAAAATATCATCATTCAGGAATAACTTTGTATAATTTGCCCAACCGTTAAACGTCGGGGCTTCCAGCATATTGAAGTATGTAAAGCTCAGGCCGATGGACATCACCACAGGAAGTACCGTAAAAAGAAAGAACAGGATGAAATACGGACTCATCATGATGTAACTGATCTTGTTCTTCTTTATGCGATAAAAGAGCGATCTCTGTTTCCTTGCGATCGTATAACCGGCCAGTGAATAAAGGCTGGCAGCACTTCCGGCTTTATTATTGTCATTATTCATGTCTCTGTTATCCGAATCAGACTTATTTCTGGACACTTCCCTGTTCCTCCTTTCTCCGATCATTCATCTTCCACCGGCAAACCGAACTCAATTCGCTTATACCGGATCTCTTCGTTTATATAAAGAACCTTATCCATCAACTGTTCACGGGGCGATGCCGTATCTGTCTCCGTGGTCACAGTGTAAAATGCATTGTTCACGTTTCGCCATGAGTAATATCCGCCGGGTACCTGAGGAATTCCCTTTACCCATTCAAACGCTTTTGCCAGATTATGGAAGGTCTCGACAGGCCACGGAAGCATCTCAAAGGCCTCCATATTTGCCGTTGCTACACGGGCTGCCGATCCCATAAGGCTTTCCATCTCTTTGTCGTAAAGTGCCTGAACATCGGCGCTTGTCCACCATTTAAGGAACTGCCAGCAGGCATCGGGCTCCTTCGTATCCGCCATGATCATCGAGGCAAGTCCCGTGCAGCCTACGGAGTGATCTACCGTTCCGTCAGACTTCCTTGTTCCGGGAACCATTGCGAAATCCCAAAGCCCCGCGATATCCGGAGCTGATACCTCCAGGTTGTTATAGACTGTATAGTCCGCGATTATGATCGGACACTCGCCGGTACGGAAACGCTCCTCTACAGAAGTGGTTTTATCAAGTCCGTAATCGGTGTAGAATTCACAGTACTGTTTGAATGTATTTACCGCGATATCAGAATCGAGAGCCGAGGAGATGCCTCCTTCGTTGTAGTACTTTCCGCCGTTCTGATACAGCATCATTGCGTATATCTGCTCACTCGGTAACATTCCGAATTCCATCTGGTTCTTTGCAAGTACGGACATAACGACCTGTACATCCTCCCAGGTTTCCGGGATCGTAATGCCAAGCTCGGCCAGGATATCCTTTCGATAGAACATTACGGGGAATGTCTGTGTCTCAGGCAGCGCATATAATGCTCCGTTAAAGGAAAATGCGGTAAGCGAACTGTCGTAGAAACGGCTTGTTACTTCATCTACGTCGCTGAATTTATTGAGATCAAGGACCGCATTACGAAGTCCGTAATTAACAGGCGTATCATTACCTGTATTGAGGACCGCTCCTGCGATACCGTTCGTGTTTGCCACCTGGATCGCAACGTCCGGGCCTTCGCCGGCCAGTTCCGCGCGGAGCAGTGTGTTCATATCGACCAGCTGCACATTGACATTAATGCCATAAACACCCGTAAAGGACTCGTCGATAAGAGCGCGAATAACATTTGCCTGATCACGTCCGGTACCGATCCAAAGCGTGATCTCCCTGTTCTCCTTACTGCCGGCGCCCGTCGATCCGAGCGAGTTGTAATCGATCACAAAGGAATTAACAAGACGCGCCACTTCATTTTGAGCATCACTGAAGAAATTGTTGCCGTCGATGTCAAGTTCCTCCGAATCGGAGCAGATAAATATCCGGTCGATCTGCAGCGGCTGACTGATGACCTGAGTGATCCAGGTTCCGCAGGCACGGACATTTGTCTTATATGTACTTATAACGCGCACAAAATGTTCCACGTCATTGATCAGATAGTCGAGCTGGTCGCGCATCGTGATAAGTACAGACTCTTTGTCGGAAGTAGTTCCGACAGCACTTCTGAGCGAGTAGATCGCATCATTCAGTTCGTCTCTTACCTCGGTAATTTCATTCACGATATTGGGAAGGGCTGCTTCAATCTGGTAGTCACGGTAAGTATCGGGTGATACACCGATGATGCGGATGACCTTGCGGTAGATGGCATTGAGCTTGCTGACGCAATCCTGTACCTGCGCGATTATTTCGGAGAAATTGCCGAGAACCACTTCCATCCTGAGCGTATGGATCCCTTTGGTCATGTAAAACTTGTAGGGGTTCTCATCCTTATCTTTGAGAGTCTCAAGACGCCAATCAGAATCATAGTAAAATCCGTAATTCTCCATCTCCCTGAAAGGAACTACTCCGTCAATCGTTATCTTTCGCGAAACATATATTCCACGCATAAAGTTCTGATTATCAAAAAGCGAGATCTCATAATACCCGTCTTCGGGCACTTCAAACTGCCACTCAACCCACTGTCCGGCCTTGTCCCAGCTTGTTCCCCCTATTGTATTGTTGAGAAGATATCTGGAGCTGTGTTCGGAAACTGCCGCACATGACTGATCCTGCTTCGGATAGAGTGTCTGGGAAGATGTCTTCCTTGCGTCTTCACCCTCAACGGATATGAATACTCCGGCAGTATCCTTTGCGCCTTCCTTATCCCATGCTGCTTTCTGTTCCGCATAGGGAAGTTCCTGCACCCCATTTGAGAAGGTAAGTCCTCCGAGAAGCATCGGTTCGCGGCGTGATCTTATGGTAAGCGTATGTTCCCCTTCGGCAAGGTAGAAACTCAATGGCGAAGTGATATATCCGTTATTGTCATAAAGACATGACGTGATCCATTCCGGGATTTCAATTGAAGTAGGTTTCATGTCATTGCCCTGGACATCCTTTTTCCATGCGACATGATCAAGTCCCGCATCAAAGGCTTTCTTTGCGATGTCTGTTGTCCAGATACGGGAAAACTGTATGATCCCAAGTTCGGTGTAAGGCTGCTCACCGTCAAGGAAAAACGAGCGCTGAATCTCGGAGTTCTTACCTTTCACCGGGTAGTAATCGAGAGACAGTTCATACAGGCCGGCTTTCTCAACAGAGAACTTATATGTGATCTCACCGTTCTCGGCAGTAAGCACGCTGTCCCCATCGTGGCCTTCAAAGTTGTTTCTTATTTCAGGAACTGCTGCGACTCCCTCCTCTGTGTATGAAGAAAAATCCGTAGCAGCGATCTTTATCTCTTCGTCGGGGCGCACGTTGTTCGGAATCTCAGAGAGATATCTTCCGTAATCCGTGCTGTAACTCATGTCCGCGTTTCCGGGAACCACCGTATCATTCGAAAATACGGTTCTGAGCACAAAAAGCAGCACGACAGCCAGCACTATCGCGAAGAATATGATTCGATTTCTCACCTTTTGTGTCATATTTTCTTCCTCTCCAGATCAGATTCTATGGTTACTCTTCATACAGCCAGGAGATTTCGCTATCTTTCTCCGGCTTATCCGGCATATATTTCCGAAGCACCTTTTCCATCAAAATACTTGACAAAAAGCACAGGATTGCCGGAAGAACAAACAGGCCCGGTATCGGAAGAATGTAGATACTCAAATATACCAATCCTCCGATCGCTGCAACATGCAGCAGCGTAATCACGAAATGCTGCCCACTGATGATAAAGGCCATCATCAGTGCCCGCCCTGCCGATACTCTGAACCTCGAAACTATCGGAAAGAGGTAGACAGAAACAGACAGGGTGATGATCACAAAGATCACAAAGACCTTCGCCGCCAATGTGGAAAGAGAGATTTCTACATGTGCGACATAACGGTTAAAGAGAAACATCAGCACCGCCCATACGAGAAGCGGTATCGTCACCGCGATCCCCTTTTTCAGCAGTCTTCGGAAACTGATAAAATAACTGCGCACAGGATATCCGATCCTATGACGCACACTTTTTACAACCGTATGATAAAGTGCAGCGGACGCGGCTCCTATCGTTATTACCGGCAGACAGGTCAGGATCCACATCAGGCTGAGTAATATCAGCTCACCTGCTTTGGTAAGAAATGAGACGACCGGTCCGTCCACATCGAACAGGATATGTCGGATGGCGTTATCATTTTGTTTTGTTTTAATTTGCTCAGCCATACGGAAATCCTTTTTCTTGTTTTTATCATCATGTGCCGATAAGCCGTCAGACTTTGTTTTGCTAATTAGCTAAATGCTTTACCTGATTTTTCCCGGCTGATTTTTGGGCACTTTGGACAGTTTGTACATTTTCCTCTAATTAAAAAATTCATTATTTAGTAATTTTATACCATATTATAACTAAATAGACAAGAGTTTTTGCTTAACTTTTTAGATAATTTACTTAAATTTATTCAAGAATTTAAGTTTAAGTCTTACAGACCGAGATTTGGTGCGGAAAACAAAGCCCCTTTTAGGGTTTGTCATAGTCCCGCTTAAAGAAGTGACAATCTATTATCACTGAGAAAAAAATATGCCCTTGAAAGGGCATATTAAGCAAGAATATCAGTCATGTAAAGCGGCCGTGTTAAATGCCGGCCGCCGTAAGGCAGATGAGTTACGAAGTATGTATCCCTGTCTTTCTCTCAACAAGCCAGCCGTACGAGATCACGGTCCCGTAACGGTAGTCGGGGTTGACGCAATGCTGTTCAAGGATATTGAGCAGCTGACCGACCATCTCCTCGGTATTAACATGGTATGTAGTAAGTGCGACATCATCCATTTTATTATCGGAATAATCATCATAACCGACTACGGCAACATCTTCCGGTACGCTGTAGCCTTCTTTGCGTAGCTTTTGGATAAGTCGGTAAGCCGTATGGTCGCATGTGCAGACAAAGCCGTCCGGAAGCGGGGTCGGGATTTTAAGATCGATATCCTGACCTTTTTCATTACGGTCTGATATTACATATTCCTCATTAAAGTCAATCTGATTTGCGATCATGTATTTGCGATATCCGATAAAACGATCGAGGTTACTTCTGGTAGACAGATAGTTCCCGACAAAGCCGACCTTTTTGCAGCCGGAGCGTACAAGATGGCGGGTAAGCAGATATCCGCCGTTGACATTATCACTTATCACGGCATCCATATCAAAATCCTCATTCTCAAAATCGAAGAGAATACAGCCGATCCCGGTCCGAACCACCGAGCGAAGATAAGCATTCCCTATCTCCCCGATCACTATGATCTGATCGATCGATTTTAAAGAAAGAAGCTTCGGAAGTTCGCCCTTCTCCTCGTCCTCAACACGGACCGCTTCAAAGATCGCGACAAAATTACGCCTGGTCAATTCCAAAAGTATTTGCTGATAAACCCTCTGATAAAAAGAATTTACACCGATAAAGCGCTCGGATATGATTATTGCGACATTTCTGCTCTCACTGCGTTCCGGATTTTTTTTGAAAATATACCCCAGTTCATGAGCTCTCTCTACAATTTCCTGACGAAGTTGCTCCCCAACGCCGTCTTTTCCGGCAAGCGCCTTTGACACCGTCACGATACTGACATCAAACTCCTGCGCGATGTCCTTCATAGTAACCTTTTTTTCTGCCTTTTCCAAAAAATTGCCTTCCTTTCCTTTAATCCACATATTTCATCAGTGCATCTACAATATCTTCATATACTATATACCCGCCGATACGGTAAAGAAGTCCGAAATTCTCACCGTTACCTGAGAATGAGTTATTATCCCACCACAGAGCAGTCATCCCGCGGGCTCTTGCAGATGCGACATAGTATGCGGCAAAGTCCACACGTTCCTGAAGATTATTATCCTTATCAAGTGCACCGAACTCTCCGATAACCACGGGTATTCCTTTAACTACATATCGATTATATAGCTTATCCATAAAAGAATCGATATCCCGTGTCGAAGATTTTTTCTCCGAAGAGAAATATGATGTTCCCGAAAGGTTGAGTGCAAAATCATACGGTGTATAAGCATGCACCGATACGATGATCCGTCTCAGGCTCTCCATCTCGGGCGTATCCTTCGGCAGAACAAAGTCACTGTGCATAGCACCGTCCGCAGAAGCATCATAACCGGGACACATCAGATAACGCGAAGCATTGTAGCCTCCCGATGCCCTGACTGTATCGACAAAAAGCTGGTTCAGCTCATTGATACAAAGGACAGATTCTTTAACATCCCCGTTTCCGGAAGGTATCCACCACTCATATTCGTGCCCGACAAGTCGCGGTTCATTCATCGATTCAAAGATAAGATGCTCATCATAGTCTTTATAGCGCTCTGCAAGCTGGGACCAGACAGACCTTATGTATGACTCCGACTGCTCCTTATGTGCGTTGTCCGGATAAAAACCGTTTGCCTCCGGATGATTGTCATGATGAATGTTCAGAATGACATACATTCCGTCCTCGATCGCCCAATCAACAACACTCTGCACCCGGGCCATCCATTTCTCAGATATATTATACTCCTTATCTACATGATTGTGCCACGAAACAGGTATTCGAATTGTTTTAAATCCTGCTTCATGAAAAGCATGGATAATGGACTTTGATGTTTTCACGTTTACCCAAGCCGTCTCTGTACTCATCTCATCGGAGAGTCCTGTATCTTTATATGCATCAAAGGTGTTGCCAAGGCTGACGCCAATCTTCAGATTTTCTACAAATCTCATGGCTTCTGTCTCCGGAACCGCTTTTTTCTCAATCGTTAACTCGGGTATCGTTGTCTGAGGAAGAAGTGACTCTGTCTTCGAGTCCTCTTTCTCATTCGAACCGGCATCTGTCTTCGCATCCTCTTTCTCATTCGATCCGGCTTCTGTCTTCGTATCCCCGCTTGCGGTAAGGTCTCCCGTCTTTTCTTCCGTACCTTCGGACTGTCCTGCACCGTCACCCTGTTCTGCACCGTCAGCCTGTCCTGCACCGTCACCCTGTCCTGCAACGTCAGACTTTCCTGCGCTCTCCGACTGCACCGCAGTTCCGGGTTCCGTATTTGTGCCCGTATTACTGTTGCAACCGACAATTCCGAGGATCAGGGATAAACAGAGTAATATCGTCAGGAAAAAATGTCTGTTTCTGTTTGTCAGTTTTTCGGTTCTTCTCATAGATGCTCCTTATCGTTGTGCGTACCGTGCCCCGGCTATAGGCCTTCCCTGATAGCTATTCTGCCACGGTAATTCTTTGGTTTCCGTTTCCTGTATCCCCTGTTTCTGTGCCATCGGCGCAGAGAATATGAATTCTGCCTTTCCGCTCATTCGGATATCCGGATATCCATACGGAATAATAAAATGATCTCCCTTCTTGTAGTCAACCCCATCCAGTGATGCTTCACCGGAAAGAACCGACCCGATCATGAAGGGCTGTGACTGACGGAGAGTCTCTTCCCCATCCAGATCGCCCTTCCAGATTTTATAATAATCACATGAGTAAAGCTGCTTTAACCATATCCGGTCCGTCACCGGCTCCACTTTTCGTTCCACGAAGGGAACCTCTATCACGTCCAGACTCTTTTCGATATGAAGCGGACGTTTCTTTCCGTCCTGCAGACGGTCGTAGTCATAAAGCCGATATGTAATGTCGCTGCTCTGCTGACTTTCCAGGATAAGCGTTCCCGCCTTTATCGCATGTATCGTTCCGGGATTGATCTGGAAGAAGTCTCCTTTTTTTATCGGTACTTCCCGGATCAGATCGCTCCAACGGCCGTTTTCTATCATTTCACGAAGTTCCTCGCGGGTCTTCGCATTATGTCCGATGATGATGGTTGCGCCGGGAAGACAGTCGATAACGTACCAACATTCTGTCTTTCCGAGAGAGCCGTTCTCGTGTTCTGCCGCATACACATCGTCCGGGTGCACCTGTATCGAAAGATCGGCATTTGCGTCAATGATCTTAGTCAAAAGAGGAAATCGGTCTGAATGAATATTTCCAAAAAGCTCGGGATGCGTTTTCCACAGCTCGGACAGACGTACGCCGTCATATGTTCCTCCGTCTATGGTTCCTTCCCCTTCGGGATGGGCGCTGACAGCCCAGCATTCCCCGATATGATTGCTCATGATATCATAACCAAAATCATCATGCAACCGCTTTCCTCCCCAGACAGTCTCCTTAAATACCGGTTTCATTCTTAAGATTTCCATTCCCCTCTACCCTCTCTTTTTTATTCTTTTTAATACCTCAAAAAACATCCTTCCGTTGTGATAGGGACACGTCCATTCGTCAGCGATCGCTTTTTTGGGATTGGGCGTCCCGTCCTGCGAAACCTCGGCATACCAGCACGACCCTTTCCGTCGATCCACAATATGGTCGCGAATGTATTCCCAGACCTGTTTTGACGCATCAAGATACTTCTCGTTTCCCGTCCGTTCATAGCCATTGAGGAACCCGATCACCGCTTCACATTCCACCCACCATATGCGCGTCGCGAGTACTCTTCCTTCTTCACACTCCGCAGGAAGCGAGTGCCCATCGAAGGCATCGGTATAAATCTTTTCCGTAAGCGTCTTCGTGATATGGGAAAGATCGTACTGAGTCCCTTCCGCCCCAAGAACCTTAACAGTCCGGTCGATCAGCCACGCCGCTTCGATATCATGTCCGTATGAATGAAGATCTATAAGCGTCCGATAATCCTTATCGAAGAAGACCTCAAGCCTTTCTTTTTCCGGGTTGTAAAGCTTATCTCTGAACAGAAGAAGGATCTTTTTTAACTTCTCTTCCGTCTCTTTTGAGGGCGACACACGATTCAGCTCGGTATATGCCTCCATTACATGAAGGAGCGTGTTCATCGTTCGGTCTGCCATAACTCCGTTTTCGGAAAGCTGCTCATTGGGGTGCGGTCCGAAGGAGACCGAAAAAGATTCAAGGTAACCCGCGCTGTCCCTGCATTTTTCTTCGATCACGTTCATCAGGTCCCTCGCGGTTCTGAGCGCATTTTCATCCTTTGTAGCATCATAAAACGCAGAAAGACCGTATATGGCAAATGCTATGTTATAGGTATGCTTCTGCTCATCGGACGGAGCTCCGTCAGCTGTAACGGACCAGTAAACCCCGCCGCGTTCCCGGTCCAGAAATGCACGTTGAAGAAAATCATATGCCTGTTTCGCGTAAGGCAAAAATTTCGGATTTTTAAGCACAAGATACGCGGTTGAGAAGGTCCAGAGAATACGGCTGTTAAGGATACATCCCTTGTCGGCATCCTTGCAGAGCTCCAGGTCAAAATCCATTTTCCCGTAGTATCCTCCCCACCTCCGATCGATCATTTCCTCCCAAAAAGGAAACAGATGGGTCATGCATTCGTTGGTCATCTCTTCGAGCATCTGCTTCATTGTTTTCTCCTGTCTTTGGCCTTAAACTAAATTTAATTAAAATTTCACTTAAATATTAGTAAGAATTTAAGTAAATGTCAACCGTATTTATAAACCTAATTTATTACTTTTTTGCTTAAAAAAACGCCCGTCTGTTATACATACATGCACAGACGAGCGTTTTAACCGCTAAAATCTTTTATTTTTCACAAAAAACCATCTCCAAAATGATATGTATCCTCTTTACCGGACAACCGATAAGGAGGATACATATCAAAAAGACATGGTCTCTGTCATTTATTATTTTTATTTTTGAATGCCGTTACAATTACTTTAAATCCTTTGCTGTCATCAATCCTGAGGAGCGCCCCTATCGCGCGGGCCCTTTCTTCCATGTTCTCAAGGCCGATTCCTTTGCCTCGTTCGATGCGGCCGAATCCTTTTCCGTTATCTGAAACTTCAAGCCGCCAGTATCCCGGATGTTCCCTCACCGACACCGTTATCTCATCTCCGTTACAATGACGCATGCTGTTGCTTACCGCTTCACGTGTTATTGCTATAAATGCGTACTTTATCTCACGCGGCACAGGTCCTTCAACGTCCATATCAAGTTTTGTTGAAAATCCGGATACATCCGCCAAAATTTCATTCAACGCACCATTTATATCAACAGATTCGTCATGAAGATCATGTACGGAATTTCTTATACTGTTCATTGCATTATCAAGCGTTTCTTTCAGAGATGCAAGCCCTGTTCCGACATTATCATCCTTATTGATAACCTGAAGAGCCCCGAGCTGCAGGATTGAGCGCGTCAGCATATGTCCGACATTATCGTGTATCTCACGGGCGATCCTGTTTCTTTCGGAAAGAGTGGCATTTTTTACCATCATGTCCCTGTTTTTTTCAAGTAAGCGGTTTTCTTCTTCAAGCCCCATTTCCTTCTCTTTAGAGGAATCACGAAGAAAAATGATCTTCTTCTTATCTTTTTCCGAATCCTCAAACATAAGCTCCGCTATCGAAGCAAGTACGCAAAGGATAAGCGCCATGGCCATCTGCACATCGCTTTTTGAGATGATATAATATGCATATACAGCACCGGCTGCCACTGCCGAAGCATAGAGTTTCTTCTTCGTTCCCAAAAAGAAAGTGATCGGAAACAGATATGCGACCGGTTCGTATAGAAGCGCACAACACAGAAGCGGGATATGTACTGCTTCGAGTATACCTCTTCCGATATTCTCAAAGTAGATTTCCGAAAACAGAAAATAACACACACCCAGGAGCATGATAACTATATGTCCGGCTTCGATACCCGTCAAAGCAACTCCTGCAAGACACATAAGCGTTATTAAGCACTTAAACAACAATAACTTCATTTCGTTACAATCCCTCGATAAGACGACTCTATTTACAGCCCCTGATTATGTTCAGATAATCCTGTCGTTGTCTATGCGACACTGCCCGGATATTTCTTTGTAATGATTTCGCAGATCTGCAGATGGTCTGATCACTTCCATTTGTGTCAGCATAGTCATTACCTCCGGTGTGATATATGTGTATTATATCGTAATTTTTCTATGCCTACAATTGATAAAACAGTCCCGGATGAATCATCACCCGGGACTGATAATGTCTAAATATATGATTTATGTCTTGCTTTAAGATCAAGCCTTGCCGTCAGAACCGAGAACGTTCTTGATCTTGTGAGCAACCATGTCCTTAACTGCCTGACGAGCGGGCTTAAGGTACTGACGAGGATCAAAGTGATCGGGATGCTCTGCGAAGTACTTTCTGATGCTACCTGTCATAGCAAGACGGATATCGGAATCGATATTGATCTTACATACAGCAAGCTTAGCTGCCTTACGAAGCTGCTCCTCAGGGATACCTACTGCATCGGGCATATTTCCGCCATACTGGTTAACCATCTTAACGAATTCCTGAGGAACTGAAGATGAGCCATGAAGAACGATAGGGAAGCCGGGAAGTCTCTTGATGCACTCCTCAAGTACGTCGAAACGAAGGGGCGGAGGAACAAGAATGCCGTCAGCGTTTCTTGTGCACTGAGCAGCTGTGAACTTGTATGCACCGTGTGAAGTTCCGATAGCGAT
>JAILKT010000149.1 GCA_024693545.1 Lachnospiraceae bacterium | reverse complement strand
TACTCTCTTAAGGTTTCAAGAAAAGAGAATGATGCGACTCTTAAGTATGATGTTTCGATGTACGCAGGAAAGACTATAGATGTAAAGCTTTATGTTATGACGAAGGATAAAGCGGTCATAGCCGGAATTGACAGAGAAGAGTCAGTTCCGCTCGCTGCAATACCCGCTACGGGTGAGTGGGATGAGGTTTCGTTCAGATTCTCTATTCCCGAGGACACCCCTTCGGAATACATTTATGTTGAGACAGACGGTCATGCGGATTTCTTTGTAGATGATGTGAATGTTAAGATCGTTCCCGACGATGATAAGAATCCCGTAAGCGAAGTGATAGCTGCCGATAAGATAACGGCCCTCAAAGCAGGCGGAGAAAATGCCGGAGCGGAGGAGCCTGCAGCAACAGCAGCAGATGATAAGGATGCGGCAGCAGAACCCGCAAAAGAAGCTGAGGCAGATAATGTCGGTAAAGCGCCGGAAGATGAACCCGTGAAGGATGCAAATGTTTCCGAGGTTAAAGATGAAGAGTCTTCAGGCAATATGGGCACGATAATAATCGTGATATGTATAGCAGCGCTTGTTATCGGAGTGGTGATCGGAATCGTTATCGCCAGGATCAACAAGGGAAAGAAATACAAAACAGAAAATTCGGAAGAAACAGACAAGAAAGAAGAATAAAGCGATCAGTCTTCGCTTCGTATTATTTCTTTGATATTCTTCTCGGCTTTAACGCGAGGGGTCATCACTATATGTGAGCACCCCTCGCATTTTAAACGAAAGTCTATACCGATCCTTAAAACCTCCCACGTGTAAGATCCGCACGGGTGGGGTTTTTTCATTTTTAATCTGTCACCAACTCTGATATCCATAATTCTTCCTCCGAAGACATCCACCGCCGTGAGCAGGGGACGAATCCGTATGCCCTCTTATTTTTTGATCGTTGCCTATGCATTTTTACGCCAGGAAACCTCTGTTTCCGGAATGCAGTTCCGTTTCGTTTAATGTTCCCTTGCCGTACGTAAGACCGGCATAAACAGTCTCTGCGTTTTCCATTACAGGTCCTTCGGTGTCCAAAGACGAGATCTTTGAGAATGAATCCTTGAGACGCGAGAGTATCCTTACAGCTGCGTCGAGTCCGTCTGTGGTTCCGGCAATATCACAGTGAACCATGATCCTTTGAACGAATTCGTATAGGCGAAGGAGACTGATCGCAAGCGGTATTTTAAGGTCCAGAGTTGACATAAGCTCACACAGGAAGCGTTGAGCCAGCTTGATACTGTGTCTGAAATCCTCTATATCACCATTATCAAATGATCGGATGCTGTCATCTAAATGTTGCAGCGTTATGTCATAGACGATGACTGTGAGCTCTGTACGGTTAGCCTGTGAGATACGTCTTGCATATTCTTTGCTTTTTTCCGGGGTCATTTTTTTCCTTTCCGGGCCGGGTGTGCCGGATGGCGAAACGGTGCCCTCTGTCAGCCGAGGCTGACCCGGTTCGCTGTCGGCATATCAAGATGCCCTCTTGAATACAAGCGGATGTATGATGCTGCGGTAACTGCGCGGATCATGATCAGCCGTTAAGGAGTGAGAGGATGTTTTGAGGACGCTGATTGGCCTGAGCGAGCATTGCCGTTCCGGCCTGATCAAGGACACTCTGCTGTGTGTAAGTAGTCATTTCTTCGGCCATATCAACGTCTTCTATACGGGACATTGATTCGGTCATGTTAAGACCTGTTACATCAAGGTTTGTGATCGTGTGTTCAAGTCTGTTTTGGTATGCACCGAGCTTTGCACGGATTGCTGATACCTCGTTTACTGCATTGTCGTAAAGTGTGATGGCAGCTTCGGCGCCTTCCTGAGTACAAACGTTTATGGAAGCGATTCCAAGAGTGACGGGATCTGTACGGGGGATCCTGACCTGCATGGTCTGGTCTTCGTTTGCACCGACCTGAAGATACATAGGGCCGGCCGAAAGAAGAGTGGAGATAGCTTCGACGTCGCCGTCATTGGCACTGTACTGCTCTGTATAACCGTCACCGGTTGCGTCGGTGAAATCTGTTTCGACGGTTCCGGGAGTTATCTGGTAGCGCATTTCAAAATTGTTGCTGTCTCTGATATAAACGATGTCGCCGCGGGCGGAAACGGTTGCGGTCGGAGAAAAACCTTCGCCGAGTTCAACCATAGCATCAACGCCGTATGACGTAACTGTTTCGGTTGAAAGGCCGAGTTCTTCTGCGAGTACGGGATTGTCACACTGGATGGAAATCTTCTGTGCTGAGCCATAGGCGCGTGACATAAAGATAAGAGATCCCTCACCGATATCAAGTTCCTCATATCCGGCGGTATCGGGCGTGCCGTCCATAGAAGATTCGTCACCGAAGAATGCTTTGATATTCATGGAATCGCAGAGGTTTCTGATGGATGCAAAAGCCTCTTCAAATTCCATTCCTTCACGAAGATAAACGGTATAACCGTTTATGGTTATCGAGCCGGCTTCTTCTTCGCCGATTTCGGTGATCGAGGGTTCACCTGCTACGATGACGGCCTGTCTGGGATCGCTTGTAAGTGTCATCTGGTATTCCACGCTTGCAACACTGTCGGATGCGTAGATAAGCTCAAGACCGGGAATATTCGAATAGGAATTGTTGTCGATGTTTCCGTTGAGAAGTGTTTTTGTATTGAACTCTGTTGTTTCGCTGATGCGTGCGACTTCAGCCGTAAGCTGATTGAGCTCCTGCTGGATCGAGAGACGGTCATCGTTTGTATTGGTACCGTTAGCGGCCTGAACAGCGAGCTGTCTCATACGCTGAAGCATGGCCGTTACTTCGTTTAATGCACCTTCTGCAGTCTGGATAACGCTGATACCGTCGCTGCTGTTCATGGAGGCTCTTTCGAGACCTTCTATCTGTGTTTTCATCTTTCTTGAAATAGCCATGCCTGCCGCATCGTCTGCCGCACGGTTAATACGGTAGCCCGATGAAAGCCTTTCGAGCGCGGTGTCGAGATTTTTGCCGGTTTTACGGAGCTGGCTGTTGGTTTGCATTGCGGAGATGTTGTGATTGATCCTCATAAGCTGTTCCTTTCTGTTCTGTCTGTTTGTAACGGAATTGTTGAGTTATATCGATAAAAACGGTTGTATTCGTGAGAATGATCATTTAATCGTTCAGTGGGGGGATGTCCATATCTCTACAAAGGTTTTGGCTGTTTCGTAGAGGGTTTCCGAGGAAACGGTGCTGCCTGATGTTTCCGGAGGACTGTACCTGTCGGGGATGATGCCCGTAAGATCCGAAAGTGTCTGAAGGATTCCGAGACCTCCCGATCGGATCGTTATGCCTCCGGCATCGATGCCCAGTTGCTTCATCCGGTCGCCGTATGTTTTCAGCAATCCTTCTGTCGCTCTTGTTTCTTCAATGCTTTCGCAGGTTATGTTTCCGTATATGACGGCCCGGGTTTCGCTGCTTTCCGGAGTGCCGCGGACTGTGAGAGAAGCTGTTGTAACAAGCATTTCATCTGCGATCTGTATGTTTACGGTACCTGCCCCTTTCTTGTCATGAATGAACGTAAGGTTTATGTTGCTTCCCGAACCGTTATCAAGATTGAAACGGTAATGTTCCTTTTTCGTCAGATCTCTTAAAAGATCAAAACGGGAGAGGGCCGAAAGGACACCTGAAGGCGGCTGTGCATTTGTCTGTTCGGCGGGGAAGATTTCTTCTTTTATATTTTCCTCGGCGGTGTTTAAGTGCTTTAACGCATATGTGTCGAGAGTTTCTTTGCTTTCCAGGGCGGATGAGAGCGAAGCGCTGTCGCCGGCGGGGATTGCGAGTTCATCGCCGTTTAATCCTTCGATGAGCGCCATAGTGTTCTTCACACTGTCCTTGAGACCGATTTTTTTGAGAAATCTTCTGTATTCGGGGGAACTGCTCATACAGAAACGGACAAGCTCTCGCGCACGGGCGGGATCGGCTGCAGTACTCTCTTTTGCCTGACGTATTTTGAAGGCAACCTCCTCAAGTGTGAGTTCTTCGTAACGATCATCGGGAACACTGTCCGAAAGGGCTCTGTCCGTGACATCCGGATCGGTCTCCGAAAGGATCTCGTTTGTCAGACGCTTGTTATATGCGAATGCGGCTTCAAGATTAGCCGAAATCGAATTTACAAGGCTACTGTGTACTACGGATGCAGAGTCGTCGATCTTTACATCGAGTCCGGTGTCCCTGCGGGAGCGCTGAGCTGTGAGGAGATTCTTTAATGTCATATCTCCGCCGCCCGATAAAACGGAAGCGATCGCAGCGTAATCGTCACGACTGATAGTATAAAGGAGTCTGTATATGTTTATGTAGGCTGTTCGCTCTGCTTCGTTTATATCGCCTTTTTCTTCGAGATTAACGAGGAAGGAACTGATCTGTTCTTCGCGGGAAAGAGGGGATCTGTCGGGGTCATCATCGAGAAGATCACCGAGCGAATCGATGCTTTCTTTTAAGGGGTTGATACCTCTCTTTATAAGCGAAAGAACAGTTGCCGGTGTCATTCTGTTTACAACGTCCATGACCTTTGCATCGTAGTATTTAACTTCTTCGATCGATTCTGCCGTAACGTCCATACCTGCAGATGCAAGAATGCGAACAGCGCGTTTGTTGGCATCGGTAACAGGCAGGTTGTTTTCGGTGAGGACTTCGTCGATATGATCAAAGGCCCTTTTGATCGAGTCTCCGAGATCTGTTCTGACCTGAGTGGCGCTCGAATCATAAGAAGCGATAACGCTCATGGTGACGGTTGAACGGGTGCCTGATACTTCCTCGTCGCGGACTGTCCTGCTCAAAGCTTCGAAGGTTACGGTTGTACCGGAAACCAAAGCGGGACGGTAGAAGGAAGCGGGAGCATCGGCTATGTCTGCGGCAGAGACAAGTGTGTCGACGGCAATAACGGATGTTTCTTCATGAGTGAAGGAAGTATTTGCCGCACCGGCATCTATATCCCATTCGCGAGACAAGCTTTCCATGAAGGAGCGAAGCTGCTCGCGCAGGTTTTTGATAGTGTTCTCAGAGGATAAAGTATCGAGTCTTGTTCCGAGCTCTTCGGCAGCCCTGGAGGAAAAACCCGTCATTCTGAGGCGCTGTTCTTCAATGTGTATTCTGAATGTAATCTCCCGCCATGTAGATGTCGAGGTTATATCATCGCCCGGTGATGAAAGTGTTTGCATCGGGCTGACAGCCGAAGTCCGGTCGGAAATGATTTCCGAGCCGGACGATGATCTTTTATCCGAAACGGAAACAGATTCATTTAAAACTTTTGATCCACCGGTAACTGTTTCGGGGATAGCGGCACTATCTTTATCCGAAACGTGAGCAGCATTATCTGCCGCTGCGGAGTCTCTTCCGGTGATCGTTTCGGGGATAGCGGCATTATTTTGATCCGAAACGGGAGTGAGAGCCTCGGCAACCGTGCCGTTCTCCGGGACAAGGGAGGCTGTCCCGGGTGCAGCAGGGTTTAAAGGGGAGGTATACGAAACAAAGTTTTTGGCATTGTTGTTTTCCGGTATCGATGCGTTCGTGTAATTTGCAGTAATACCGGTTACGTCAGGTCCCGGAAGGGTAATTTCGTCAGGGGACGAATATACGTTTACGCCGACGGGAGCTGCGGCAGAGCTGTCTCCGAAGAGCCTGTCCGCCATACGGAGCGAACTGTCATAGCGATCTGCAGCGGTACGGGCCGACTGCTTTTTGATCATTCGCTTATCTTCTCTGAGGTCATTTATCTGATCGTTTAAATCTTCTGTTTTTTCGGCACGCCCTGTGTGAATCCTTTCGAGGGCGCGAACAAGGCGCTCAGCCTTAAAATCTTCGATATCAAATCCTTCATCAATGATCCTGACGGCATCTTCCTCGCTCATATCCGAAGCTGCTTTTGTCTCTTCGGATTCGATGTCATTCATGTTTTCACGAAAATCATGAGTCATTTGAAGAAGAGATGAATCTCTTGGATCGGTGACGGGAACCGCATCCCGAACCCGGGGATCTTTGTATACGCCAAGATCCTTAAGAGTAACCTTGTTGCCGTCTTTTTCAACGCGAAAAGCATGTTTTTCGCCTATGGACGAATATCTGTAATTTTCGGGGCTTGCCGGGATCTCTTTTGAAATCTCGTCGAAACGGATCATGGGTGAGGAACCGTTCTGAGTGATGGTGCCTGTGATGACGTCGCCTTCTTTGAGCTCGGAAAAAGAAGCTTCTTCCCGGACAAGAAGGAAGGAAACATCGGGAGAATTGTTGATGATATTATCCTGATTGATCCTCATAATAGGCACGACCTCCAACACCCTGATATATGGGTCAGCTCCTTCTGACCCGCATCGCGGGGCTAATAACAAAACTTCGGCATCCGTGCCTGTTTATGAAAATATGTGAGATGTTTTTTCTTTATCTCTGTAACTATATTATCGGAAAAAAAAGCCGGATACTTAACATCCGGCTTGCATTATATTTCTTAAAGAATTGAAGGAACGAAATATGTCATCCCGCGTTTTTGATAAGGGAAATAAATTCGTCTTTCGGAACGGGGCGTGAGAAATAGTACCCCTGAATGAAATCAATTTGTTCATTTTTCATAGATTCGAGTTCATGTTCGCTTTCTATGCCTTCGGCTACCACGTGAAGTCCGAGGTCGTGAGCCATCTTGACTGTTGTGGAAACGACGTGCCTGGCCTTGTTTTCAACGAAGTAAGCCTTGATCATATCCATGTCGAGTTTAATGATCGAGACAGGCATTTCAACAACGTACATGAGATTGGACTGGCCTTTTCCGAAATCGTCGAGAGAGAAGGAAACGCCGTGATCGAGGAAAAGATTCATGGTATCAAGCAGATTCTTCTTTGCGTCGATCGAAGCTGTTTCGGTTATCTCAAGATTTATCTTTGAAGGATCAACCTTGTAACGTGAAGTGATCTCCACAAATTTCTCGAAAAGATCTGTTTGCTTGAACTGGGCGACCGAAAGATTGACTTCAATATAGTCGAGGCTTTCGGAAACCTTCTTTTCATTTGAGAGAAGCGCACATACTTTTTCAAGTACACGGTCTCCTATGCGGATAATGAGTCCCGTTTCCTCAGCGACGGGTATAAATTCACCGGGGGATATGAGTGAACCGTCCGAACGCCTTATGCGGGCCAGTGCTTCGCAGGAAACATAGCGGTTACGCTGAGTTGAAAAGATAGGCTGATAGAATACCTCAAGCCTGTCTTCGTCAAGCGCGCTGCGGATCTCGGCAGCAACTTCGTGGAATCTGTAATACTTATCAAGGCTTTCTCTGTCAACGTTGAGAATAACGAGACTTGCCGACGATGCTGAAGAATCCTTTGTCATACGTATCAACGAGAAGAGTGCGTCCGGGTTCTTGACGAGAGTACTATCGGGAAGAGTAATGACGGAGACTCTGGCTTTTGTACGTGAGCGTTCTTTGGCGATCCGGGCGAGATTTGCTCTGTAGTAATCACGGTATTCCTTTACTACTTTCTCTGCGATATCCTGATTTCGGCTGAGCATGACGAGTTCGTTTTCGAGATTTTTGTAAACAGCTATGTTCTTGTAACGACGAAGAAATGAGGCTGTGTTCATCATGATGTTTGTCGAAGTTCCGAGACAGTCGTCCGTTCCGGCATCTTCAAAGAAGAACGAAGTTACACAGTAATCTTCGGATCTTTCAAATACCTGATCGAGGAAGAGCAGAAGCGCGTGGGAATTAAAGCAACCGACGCGTCTGTCGTGGAGTGAAGCGGGGTTTTCGAGCAGGAAGAATAAAATAAGCACACCCAGCATTATCGAAAATCCGACTATAAGAAGATCGGGTTTAAAGAACTGGACAAGTGCGGTTATAAGCCACAGGATCATCCACGAAGTGGTGGCGATAAAACGACGCTTATTGAGTTTGTCGCGTTTTGCGATGACAAGATAGATCGTTGTGATTATAAATAAGAAAGCGAATACATATGTCACCGTTGTAGCGGGACCCATACTGTATACGATCCTGTCCTTATGGTACCAGGAAATAGGCACGAGGAAAACAACGATCGCTTCTATCGGGATTATTGTAAAGAAGATCGCAACTGACTTATGATATGTTTTCTCCGGAAGAAGTTCCGTAAGGATATAATCAAGCGCTGCAAAAGCCATGCATATGATTGAAGCAAGATAGAGTTTACAAGAAATCTCTACGCTGAGATGGGAAAAAGTATCGTCATTGCAAATGAACACAACGGATAAGATATCCAAAAAGAGGCAAACAAAAGCGCCGATCAGGATTCTTGTGAAAACCCGCTCAGTAAAAAGGCCGATCTTTCTGCTGCAGAAAAAGAAGACCATGATTGTAACTATAACCAGTAATGAGCTGGTTTGAATCTGAATGTTATACATGACCGTTTCCGCCTTTCTCACACATTCTCCCACACTGATCACTTAAAATGATACCATTCTCAATGCAAAAAGACAAGTGAAAAAACCACAAAAAACACCCTAAAAATTCATAAAATGAGATACTTTCGAAAATATCCACGATTGCAAAACACGACGAAGTGTGACAGACATTTAAAAATGTTTGTTCCGCAAATTTTTTCTTGACGGGTAAATAGTGAAGGTGTATATTCTATAACTAAGTTAAGAAAAACCTCAAAAATGAGGTTGGAAACGAAGGATAATACAGAGATATGAAGAGAAACTCTTTTGCGTTTTACAGCTTTTACTTTACCTTTAGTAGCAAAAATCTAAAGGCTTTTGTGCTGTAAAATAAAGAGCGGAAAAATGAATGTTCCGGGCTGTACAGTGCAAAGCTGTACAGCCCGTTTTTTATACATACAGGAAATGAATGAGAATCCCGAAGACAAACAGCCGGCAGCTTTGGCTTTGGGGGAGACCGTAAAACTTAGGAGGATATCATGGATATTAAAAATTTCAGAGAAAAAATCGACATCATTGACAAACAGCTTGTAGATCTTTTCAAACAAAGACTCAGCGTGTGTAAGGAAATCGGGGAGTACAAGGCGCAGAACGGAATGCCTCTTTCCGATCCGGTCAGAGAGCGCGAGAAGCTTTATGAGGTTTCGGGACTTGTTGAGGAGGATCTTCAGCGTTATACGTCACAGCTCTATTCTACGATCTTCGATCTGAGCAAAGCGTATCAGTCTCGTTCGCTTGCAGCAAGCGGTGCGCTTTCAGAGAAGATTGAAAATGCCGTTTCAAAGACATCGAAGGAATTCCCCGAACGTGCAATGATCGCATGTCAGGGTGTTGAAGGAGCTTTTTCGCAGATCGCATGCGAAAGACTCTTCAATCTTCCCGGGATCATGTACTTCGAGAACTTCAATGCTGTGTTCACGGCAATAGAAAAAGGTCTTTGCAAATACGGAGTTCTTCCTATAGAAAACAGTACTGCAGGATCGGTCAATCAGGTCTATGATCTTATGATGCAGCATAAGTTCAGCATCGTCCGCTCTATACGTATTAAAGTGGAGCATTGCCTGGTGGCAAAGAAGGGAACAAAACTTTCGGATGTTAAGGAAATCATTTCTCACGAACAGGCGATCAATCAGAGCGGAGAGTTTATAAAGAGTCTCGGAAACGTTAAAGTGTCCGTCTACGAAAACACTGCAGCTGCAGCAAAGGCCGTATCGGGATCGGATCGCAGTGATATTGCGGCAATCTGCTCACGCAGATGTGCGGAACTGTACGGACTTGAGTGCCTCAAGGAAAATGTTCAGGACAGCGACAACAACTACACGCGTTTCATCTGCATCTCACGCGATCTTGAAATTTATCCCGGAGCAGACAGAACAAGTATCATGGCGATCACATCGCACACTCCCGGCGCTCTTTGCAAGCTGCTTGCCCGTTTTTATGCATTCGGAGTCAATCTTACCAAACTTGAAAGTCGCCCGATACCGGACCGCAGCTTCGAGTTCATGTTCTACTTCGATATTGAAAAGAGCGTTTATTCGCCCGATTTCGTAAGGATGCTCTCGGAGATCGCAAGCCTGTGCGATAAGTTCGATTACCTTGGTAGTTATAACGAGATATTGTGATCAAAGATATATTACCGCTTGCACTCGAAAAATTTCAAAATTTGAGTTGTCGATAGTTTCGATCGACAACCGATCGGGTAGTTTTGATTGACAACTTGACATCCATGCATTATACTCGTAACCGCATGAATTTTGGATTAGCCGGGAGTAATTTCACAAACCGGTATTCATAGAACAAAACATTTTATAGGAGGTTTCTCAATGTCAACAAAAGCTATGTACAAAATTAGCGAGATCGGCAAGGGAAAAGTTGGTTTCTCAACAACCCGTTCGATCATTGAAGGCGCTTTCTACGGAAACAACGTAGTAAAAGTTAACACATTAAAGGAAGCTTACAATCTTGCAAAAAACTCACCCGGAACAGTTGTTACCGATATGCCCGTTTACAGAGGCGAAGAGTTCGGTCTTGACAGTGATGCTAAGGTTCTCCTTTTCAACGACGGTGCAGTTACAGGCCGTTACGCAGTAGCGCGCCGTATCAAGGGCGAGCCCGGTGTAGATGAGAAGAAGCTCGACAAGGTTGTTATGGACGCTATCTACAAGACACGCTGGAAGAAGATGTACCATGCAACTTGCTACGTTGGACTTGATCCCGAGTTCATGGCAAAGGCTCACCTTCTTATTCCCGAAGGCGAGGAGAATCTTCTTTACAACTGGATGCTCAACTTCCAGTACATGTCTGACAGCTAC
>JAILKT010000129.1 GCA_024693545.1 Lachnospiraceae bacterium | reverse complement strand
ACCTTTTCCTTAAGCCTTTTGATGTCTTCCCTCTGTGAAGGACTTTCAGGGTGAACCTCGGGATAGCATGCGGCTCCTATGCAAAAATCGTAACCGGACTCCTTTATCTCTCTGATAAGTTCTATCGCATATCTGTATTCCCACTTGGAACGGTCCGTAGCTTCAAGTTCCGGTGTAAGATCTCCTCTGAGCGCCATAATGTTCTCGATCCCGGCCTCGTGAAGTTCCCTTATCCGCTCCTGTACTGTCGCCCTGTCGGAAGAAACGCACGTGAGGTGGGCAAGCATCGGCACATCGTACTTGTCATGCAGATTGCGGGCAATATCAAGCGTATATTTGCTCGTTCCTCCCCCCGCGCCGTATGTAACGCTCATGAACGAAGGCGAAAGCTTTGCTATCTCCTCTGTCGCTGCTTTAACAGATTCGTAAGAGGTTTCTTTTTTGGGCGGAAACACCTCGTACGAAAGCGTATGCTCTCCTTTTTTCAATATGTCGATGATCTTCATATCCGTAAATCCTTCCTGTTATCTGTCTGCGTCCTGTTTCAGTATCTTAAGACTTCCGTCCCTAAGGGCCGATACTATCTTTTCAAAATGCATGCCGTGTGAGGCTTTGATCAGCACGGTATCGCCTTTCATGATCGGAAGCGCTCCGGACGAAACAAGCTCATCCGTGCTTTCAAACCATAAAGCATCTTTCCCATAGCCCTCTGCCGTATTTTTCGAAAGCTTACCCGCGCAGATAAGCAGATTGACACCTTTCTTAGCCGCGTATTCCCCGATTTCGGCATGAAGTTTGCATTCTTCGTTTCCGAGTTCGAGCATATCGCCGAGTATCGCTACCTTTCTTTTCTGTTCCGCCGCCAGCAGATCGATCGCAGCCTTTACAGAAAGAGGACTTGCGTTATATGCATCATTTATATAATCAACTCCGTCAACGGTTTCTCTTACAGATCGACCCGTATCCGATGTTTTGACAGCCTCGATCCCTTTGGCTGCCGCGCTGCAGTCCACGCCCATGAGTTTTGCCGCGAGCAGGGCACCGAGTGCATTTCCGATCATATGACTGCCGGGAATACCGAGGCGTACTTCAAATCGTTCCTTTTCCCCTCCATCATCATATACAGCTTCAAAGACCGATCCCGTACCCGCTTCTTCCCTGACGTTTTCCGCAGTCATGGCCGAGTCCGGACCGTAAAAATAAAGCTGTGTTCCGCGTACTTCCCTGATTGTTCGAAGCATGGTATCGGCGTTGTTTAATATTGCTATGCCGTTTTCTTTTATATATCCGAATATCTCTGTTTTCGCTCTCAGAACACCCCAGAGATCTCCAAGCTTTTCAAGATGACACGGCGCTATATTGGTAAAAAGAACAACATCGGGCCTAACCATGGCACCCAGTCTGCTCATCTCTCCGAAATCGCTGATTCCCATTTCGACGACAGCGACCTCATGCTCATCTCCGATACGCAGCAATGTGAGCGGGACACCTATCTCGTTATTGAGATTTCCCTTTGTTGCAAGAACGCTGTATTTAGCGGAAAGGGCAGCCGCCGTAAGCTCTTTGGTACTTGTCTTTCCGACGCTCCCGACGATCCCGACTATCCTGACTTCCTTCATTATTTCTCTGTAGAAGGCTGCAAGTCTTTTAAGGGCAGTAAGGCTGTTTCCAACCACAAGCCAAAGCCCGTCGGCAGCGCCTTCAGAGGGTGTTCTCTCCGTTATTGCCAAAAGAGCTCCCTTTTCAAAGCAGCTTCCGATATAATCCGCGCCGTCAACTCTTTCACCCTTTGTAGCCACAAAAACATAATTCTTTTCACAAAGTCGTGAATCTATAACAACACCCGAGGCCTCGTTTTCAGGCAGATCGGATTTCTCCGCAGCGCGGACGATGCCGCCTTCGACCACATAGGCGTTTGCACCGACAGCTTTTGCTATATTTTCTGCATTCAGTCCCCTCATCAAAAATCTCCTGTTTATTTCTTAAGTGATACTTCTATGATCTTCTCGCAGAAATCGGCGAAAGAAAGTCCCACCGCCGCTGCTTCCTGGGGCATAAGACTCATCGGTGTCATGCCGGGAAGAGTATTAGCCTCGAGGCAGTAAACATTCATGTCGCTGTCAAGCATGAAATCCATGCGCGCGTAGGCGGTAATGCCAAGTATCTCAACAGCCTTTTCAGCATACAAACGGATTTTCCGAGCGACTTCCTCCGGAATTTCCGCAGGGCATGTCTCAATCGTCGAGCCTTGCTGATATTTATTCTTGTAATCGTAGAATCCAACCTTCGGTGCCAGCTCGATAACCGGAAGCGCCTTTCCGTCTATAACACCGTCCGAGAACTCACGTCCGATGATCGCCTGCTCAACAAGTACGTTTCCCTCATATTCAAAGGCTTCGCAAAGTGCCTTTCTGTAAGAAGCCTCATCGTCAACACGGTACACGCCGACAGACGAGCCGCCGCTGCATATCTTGACAAACGCGGGAAATTCCGGGATATAATCGGTATCCTTGCTATCAAGGAATTTATATTTCGGTGTGGGTATTCCGTTCTTTTCAAAAATAAGCTTGGAAACGTACTTATTCATGGCAAGTGCGCTGCTCAGATACCCTGTTCCCGTATATTTTATCCCGAACAGATCGAATGCAGCCTGGATCTTGCCGTTTTCGCCGCTGTCACCGTGAAGTGCCATAAATACTATGTCAGCCATTCCGCAAAGTTCAAGCACATGAGGTCCGAAGAAAGTCTTTCCCCCGTCTTCCCTCATTGCCCTGACAGCTTCAAGATCGGGAGCCTTATCAGAAATATTGAAGCCTTCCGGCTCTGCATTTCCCGAAAACGCGTCAGCTACCTCTCCCTTATACCCAAGGAAAACATCGAGAAGCAGAACTTCGTGACCTTTGCTCTTAAGCGCTTCATACACTTTTCTTCCCGAAACGAGCGAAACATCTCTTTCTGTACTGAGTCCGCCCGCCAAAACAACTATTTTCATCCTTTTATCTCCTGTTTCGTATTATTTTAGCGATATCCGACGCCTAGTATAGCATAATGCATTAAAGAAAAAAAGAGGAGCGGACAAGCTCCCCTTATTGATTTACAACGTTTCCCGTACGTATATCCCGTATGGTCCCAGATCGCTGATCGGAACCATTTTTCCTATCTTTCTGCATTCATAGCAAAGGCTCATGGTTATATGTCTGTTCGACAGCGGAACATCCTCGATCCGCGCCATATATACGGCCGAAGTCATGATCGCACGGATGTTGCTTCCCGACAGTTCAAACCTGGAGCCGAAATAATCGAGATCCAGTTTTCCGTCGATCTCGGCTCCCTCGGGAATCGACGCCCTGAATATGGCTATTCTCGTGGCCTCATCGGGGCTTATCAGACTGCACGCATATGTGATCCTTCGAACAAAAGCATTGTCAAAGTTGTTGTACAGGTTGGTCGCAAGGATCACAAATCCGCTGTAGCCCTCAAGCTTCTGAAGCAGGAACGCGCTGTCGGAATTCGAATACTTATCATTGGAATTTTCAACATCGGTTCTTTTTGCAAATACGGAATCGGCTTCGTCAAAGAAGAGGATCACATTCGTCTTTGCCGCCTCGTCAAACACCTTTGAGAGATTCTTCTGTGTTTCTCCGATATACTTGGATGAAAGCTGGGAAAGATCCACCCTGAAAAGCGGAAGCCCGACTTCATTGGCGACTATCTGGGCTGCCATGGTTTTTCCCGTTCCGGGCGGGCCGTAGAGCAGAACGCTCACCCCGTTACCATAGGCGCCTTTGCTTCCGATACCCAGATCCCTGCACACTCTGTTTCTGTGCATGTATCTCTCACATGCCATCATAAGGATCTTTTTCTGTGATGCTTCAATGCATATATCATCCCACGTATAATCTGTTCTGAGCCTTTCGGCAAGTACTCCGAAAGACGCGCTGCATGATTCGTTTATGGCATTTCTGATCATTTTTCTGTCAACAGTCTCGCCCGTAAGGGATGCATTTCTCACAATACCGTTCGAAATGTTTATGATCTCATCGTAAGAAAGCTCGTATCCTTCGGCTATTTCCATATAATCAACATCTTCAGCGACTTCAAACGATCCGATCGTTTCTCTCCATAAGCGCTCACGGCCGTCAAGACCTGGTGATTCGATCCTTATGATCTGCGCTCCCGCAAATGCAGGGTTATCAAGAACCGTCCTTACCGTCCTGTCGTCCTCATCGCCTATATCAACAAGTATCATTGTCGAAGGAAGCTGCACCGACAGCTTCATCACAAAAAGTCCCGTCTGAGGCTGAAGTGCCTTAGCGGGTGAAAGCCCGCTTAAAAGGATAACGTCCGTACCAAGTGCCGCAAAGCGGATCTTATGGATATAATTTTGTTTCTCACCTGCCGAGAGACCTTCCATAAAGTTCATGTTGATAACGAGAGCCCCACAGTTCTTTCTTTCGGCGAGGAGCCTTGCAACCGCCTGCTTTGCGGCAACTCCCTGCCCGTTCAAAAGAATGACAGAGCACTTTTCTGCGGTATTACGGATCTTTTCAAGCATGTCAACAACCGGTCTTAAGATGTCGGCTCCGCGTATATCGTCCTCATTTCTTGTAAGCGCTCTGTCACGCGTAAGCTTTTCCACAAACGCTTCCAGGCTCTCTCCGCTGAAAAGGAACTCGCTCATATCCTCATACAGGCAAAGGCGCCTGTCCGGGACGGGTACTCCGCTTTCTTCGCTCATATCGAAGAAAAGTGAAGACATACAGCCGTTCGGTTCCGTCAGTTCGGTCTGCTCTTTTACACATTCACCGCCAAGCAGCCTGTACAGTCTGTTAACTATACCTATAGTCGGATAAGATGTCTTTTTTCCAAGCATCTCGGAAAAGATCTCACTGTATCTTTCATCATACTCAACAGCAAATGCCGCAAGAATGGCAAGCCTTTCGTAAAGCGACAATCCCAAAAGCCTTATCAGCCTCGTAAGCGGAAAACATTCTTTCTTCTGACGTGAATCCATAAAGGCGCACATAAGCGTTATCTGTTCTCCGAGCGTCTCGCTTTCCCCCCCTGTCCTTCTCAGGCAGGGCGGTATCTCGTAATAATTCTTCGATGTGGCCCGATCCTTTATCTGTCTGCTTTCCTCGATAAACATATCAAGAAGCGAAAGGCAGTCCGTAAAATATTCACCTTCATCGATGTAAGGCCAATCTGCCATATTTATATCAACATAATCTGCATAACTGATCATTATTCGACGTTTTCCTTTCAGCCGGCAAAAACGCTCATGAGCGATCCGTTTCGCTTCCGCCCGTTAACGCATGTTCGCTTCACTCTATATCTCTGTCGGTACGACAACTGTTGTCTCGCCCGTATATGTATTCAATGGTATCTCAACACTAAGGTTTTCGAAACGGCTTTCTCTTGCTTCTCTTGATTCGTCCATCCGGTTTTGTAAAGAGAGTGAAATCCTGTACATATAACTGTTTATGTCACCCTTCACATCTTCCTCTTTGGCAACCTTCCACTTATTTACTCCGATGCCTTCGATGTTGAGGTGTTTTTTTCCGTCCTCCGTTTTTACCGAGCGTGCGTAATACTTTTCGAGTATACCCATTACCTCCTCATCACCCGAAACGCTGTCTGCCAGTCCTTTCTTCTCTTCTTCTCCGGTAACCGTTGAAAACTTATACATCAAAAATTTTGCAAAAACCACCTTAGCCTCTTCGGGGATATCGGCTCCTTCCTCTTTTTTCAGGAACCGTTCTTTTAAATCCTCAAAACTCATCAGAGCTATCTTTTCGGATATTTCTTCCGATACGATCCTCTCCGGCTTAACAGGTTCCTCTTTCTCCGTTTTGCCGGCCTCGGTTTTATAGTTCGGCTCAGGTCCGCCCATCGCTATCACATCGGTAAGCACAAGGCTTTCATGCTTCCCATCGTTCGCCTTTACTTTTCCGAGCATAAATCTTAAGCTCGTGAGTTCTCTGTTGTAATCCATCACCGAGTCAAGTGACTGTATCGCCAAAAGCTTCTCACTGCTCTTTTTTGATATGCGTACTCCGTCGATCACATCAAATTGGAAGATTATCTTTTCGATCTCTGACGATCCGTAGAATCTGTTTTCCACAGAACGATCCTCGTTCAGCTTCGTGTCCTTTCCCGTATAATAAAGAGGATCCCTTCTTTCGCCCTGCTTCAGTTTCTTACCGGCTTTTTTCTTTTTATCTTCCGTTTCTTCCTTTTCTTTGCTTTTCTCGGCTTCGGCTACCGCCTCTTCTTCTGTTTCTTCATCTACGATAACAGACTCATAAACCTGCTGTACTGCCGACGGCTCTCCGCTTTTAGTTTCGTTTGCAATTATTTCTTTATGCAAAATACATGTATTGTTTCTGAGGTTTTCCCCGAGATTCATAACAAAGTAATAAAGGCTGTGATCATAAGGTCTTTTATAAGTCTCCAGCATATGTTCCTTTTCAACAAGCTTCTGAATGATCAGAGCATAAATACTCGCGGCTTCTTCCATTCGCCTGCCCAATTTGGCATCTTTAAAGAAACCATATAGTATATTTGCTTCATTTATGAAATAATCGACGAAATCCTCGGGTTTTTTCATCAGAGTCCCGACTATTTCGGATTCACCGAACGCATCCTCCGCAAGTTTCTTAAAGTCATCTTCTTTATATGAAACATGCTGTCTCTCCGTATATCTGACATTAAGCAGATAATCATATTCGTTGCGTCTTTGTGTTTTTTTGCCTTTTTCTGTATCGGTCACCATACCCGGCATTGTATAGTCCGGCGCAAATTCATCGAGTATCTCTTTCTTCATGGATCGATCGATAAGAGTTCCTATAAGGACGTCTTCTCTCTTTTTTTCAACATTTGATCTGACCTCTTTTATTCCCCGATCGACCTTATCAAAAACATCTTTGATATTATTCAGCTTTTTCCTTGCTATATTCTTATCTGAACCAACATTCTCATCATCAAAAACAACCTCTTTTATTTCGGTTGCGATCGATGATACCACCTCTTCGATCTGCTTATACGCAGAACTGACTCCCTTAGATTTTGGTTTCTGAACATCTGCTGCGGGCGCCTCTGCTGTGGGTGCCTCTGCCGCGGGGGTCTCTGCTGTGGGCGCCTCTGCTGTGGGGGGCTCTGCCGCGGGCGCCTCTGCCGCGGGGGTCTCTGCCACAGGCGCCTCTGCCCCGGGCGCCTTCGCTGCGGGCGCCTCTGCCGCGGGGGT
>JAILKT010000127.1 GCA_024693545.1 Lachnospiraceae bacterium | reverse complement strand
AGATACTACAGTACTGTCAAAACCTTACAAACTTAGTTCTTCCAAAGTAACTGGTGTTAAGAAGTATTCAACATACTCTCGTATTGAAGTTGCCACTGCAGATGGTACCTGCACAGTTCTTGTAGACGGCAAGACTAAGATTAAGAAGGGCAATACTGTTGATGTATACTTTGTAGCTACCAATGCACAGGTAGAAAAGTCAAAAGTACACGTCTACGGCCTGGCAAAAGCTGTTACAAAGTCCAAGTAACTCAGAACCATACATGTGTTAAAACTGGCCGGTGCTAGTGAAAAAACATAGCACAAATGTATTTGATCGAATATAACGTTATGTGAATATTTGAAATAAGTAAAACCGGAGTCTTAGGAGATTCCGGTTTTTTTTGTTTGACCGGCCGAGCATCAGTACCGTGATAAATAAAAGACCGACATATACAGCTTTTTTATCGATTAAAGCACACATACGTCTTTTCTTATATAAGTGTAAAAAAATGATTGATCGGTAACGTATCAATAAATGGTTAAAAAGACATTAATGCGAAGAACATAGAAATAGTTGATGGACGTGTCGGAAAATGACTGACATAAGGAGATCTGACAAACAGGTGCAGAAAAGTGTCAATAAACGGCTTACATACATCTATTTATATATAAGTGAAGAGGCTAGAGAAGATGGTAATTTATCTTTCGGTTCTCTTTAGTTAAAGAATGTTGTGAATACTTATACATTCTTTCTCTGCTGATGAGCAGGTACATTGGCAGAAGTGACATTACCTGCAGAAAGGGTGACACGTATGGAAAAAATACTATCCGGATAAAAACATGTATTGTAGCACGTAGGTTTTGAATGATTAAGCGGAAATACTAAGAAAAGGGACACGGGTTCGAGTAAATCCGTTAAAGCATTCAAAGGAACAGCATGGCGAAAGGAGGAACAGTGCCATGATCGATATAACAAAAATCGCTCTAAATATTGAGCAGATATTCGGCGGGAATTCTGCTGTAATCAGTAGAATTACTCCTGCTAAAAAGTATATAGACGGTAAGCCCACGGAAGAGATTGAAGCTTATAAGGTAGAGGCTATCGCGATAGCGAACAGAACTTATGACCGAGTTTGTGTGAAGGTAAGTCAGCGCCCGGAGCTGAGTCAAGATCAAATAGATGCAGCCGTTGACCCTATCCAGATATCTTTCGAAGGGTTTGAGGCTAGGATCTATAAAAATTTTCGTACGAATACGTACGAATTGACCTGTAAAGCTAAATCATTACAGGTTATCGGCAATAAGAAACAATAAGACTTTAAAACTCTACGGTGGTGTACGTGTCCACACCACCGTAAAAAGGAGATACCTTTACAATGAACAAAGAAAAATTATTAAAATTTGTTAAAGAGAACAAAATGTTCTTAGGTATATTCGCTCTATTCGTTACATTAATAATCCTGGTAGAATCATTTCCTACATTTACAGCTGTACTTATCATTGTTGTCTTTGTCATTTGGGAGATAAGCGTGAGTAAGAGAAGTGCTGTAGGATCTGCAGAGAACACTATTTTGGTGAACTACGATGAGATCTACGAGAATCTACATGAGATCTTATTAGAAGCGGTTCAAGAATTATTTCAGATAAGTGGACATGCGTCAGAAGCTCCCAAGAAGTTATATGTAGGGGTTAATAACCGTTATGTGACAACGTACGAAGAAAAAAAGATAATCATATTTTACCGGTATGCGTTTATAATACCTGAGAATTTTGAGCTTGATAATTACGACATACAGAAGCTGATCAATCAAAAACTCAAGGATAACTGCATGATTGGGGAGTGGATACCGGTTGTTTATCAGATCGTAAGAAGAGGTCGGAAGATCGGCCTGGTGTTAACTACCTGTTATGACGAACGAACGTATTACGAAGAATTAAAACGTATAGAAGCAACATACTATACGTCGGATGAAAGATCAAAAAGGGATGATGATTTTTAATGAAAAAAGGTATTCCTTGTTTTCTGAATGAAGACTTGTTTAACAAAGGTCTTCGCATATATGAACGTTGGTATCCGAACATTGCTCCTCATATTGCGGTATCCGGAAATACGGGATCCGGCAAGACGTATGCTATAAAACTATTACTGGCTAAGGTAAGTAAATACGTTCCGAGCAGCAGACTGACGGTGTGCGATTTTAAAGGAGACAGTGATTTTGAATTTTTAGAAGGTACACCACAGAACTTTTATAGGTTTGATGCCTGCGTTGATGGGTTTAATCATTTTTACGAAGAGTTTGTCGAAGTTCAGAGAAGACCGGAGACTCATCCAGGGATGCATATACTTTTATATGATGAGTGGGCGGCAACGATGAACTTTCTCGAAAAGAAAGAAGCGGAAGTTTTAAAACAACGACTTGCTTCGTTACTGATGCTCGGCCGGTCATTTGGATACCACGTAATCCTCGCGCAGCAACGTCTGGATGCAGAGTATTTCGGAAAAAGCCGCGATAATTTCAATATTATAATAACGTTGTCGAATCCATCCAAAGAGGTGGTAAATATGTTTTACTCTGATTTTAGAGATGAGATACGGCCTGACAGAAAGCGTGGAACCGGTTATATGCTTATAAACGGTTCTAATCTAAAAAGGATCATTGTACCGGAAATCGGGAACATGGATTCTGTGCATAATGCTATCAAAAGAATTGTAGAACTTTGACCTGCTCCGTAAAACGTTAAAGGATGTGTAAACCGTTGAAGATCGTTAGTAATACATAAATGGGCGTTGTCAAGTTCTGATGTTAAACATTCAGATTTAAAGAAGTGTAACGTGACAAGAAGGCAGTGAACGAAGGCAATCGGGATCCGGGTCGGATTGCGGAGCGAAGCGAGAGCAAAGCCGACCCGTTTTTCCGCCAGGTTAGTATTACCTGGCGGAAAAAACAACAGAAGAGAAAACCCTTTATTTTCAAGGCTTTCAAGGAGTTATACAAGTTTTAACATTTTTAACAAGAAAAGGAGACCAGAAAAATGAAGGACTCACAATCGCGCCGCTATCTATTGACAATCAATAATCCCCAGCCTGAATTCTCGCACGAGAAAATCAAGCAAATCGCTACAATGCAGTTTAAAACTCTAGAGTTCATCGCAATGTCAGATGAAATAGGTGAGCAAGGTACGTACCATACGCACGTTCTTCTCTGCTTCGTTTCTGCGGTACGCTTTTCGACCGTAAAAAAGCGGTTTTCTACAGCCCATATAGATCCTGTCAAGGGAACAATTAATGATGTGATTACTTATATAAAAAAGATTGGGAAATGGGCCGAGACTAAAAAAGCTGAGACTAGTGTGCCTGGTACGTATGATGAATGGGGCAAGCTTCCCTCGGAGAATAAAGGGCGTAATAAGTCTCTTGAAGAACTGTATAAGATGATTGTTGATGAAGGCTTGAGCAATGCAGAAATTATCAGAATCAATCAGGATTATCTGACTATGATTGATACAATCACGCGAGTTAGGACAATGTTCTTACAAGAAAAATTTAAGAATACTCGTCGAAACATTTCCTGCACATATGTATTTGGTAAAACCGGAGCAGGTAAATCCAGAAATATTCTGGATGAGTATGGCGATGAGAACGTATACAGAGTTACAGACTATGATCATCCATTCGATTCGTACAACAATGAAGATGTACTTGTGTTTGAAGAGTTCAGATCGTCCTTGAAAATAACAGATATTTTGAACTATCTTGACATATACCCGTTAACTCTACCGGCACGGTATGCGCAGAAGCAGGCATGTTATACAATAATATTTATATGCTCGAATCTGCCGTTGGAAGATCAATATGAGTTGATACAGAAAACAAATAAAGAAAGCTGGAAAGCGTTTCTGCGCCGTATTCATGTAGTGCGTGAGTATACTCAGGTGGGTGTATATACTGATTATAGTGTCGAAGAATATTTTAAGAGCAGAAAATCGCCTTGGTCTGTATCAAATACGAATCTGCAAGATGAAATACCGTTTTGAGGAGGATAACGATATGGAAGAGCGATTATTAAGCTTCACTGAAGTAATGGCCATTCTACATATACGTAGAACTACGATGTACAAGATACAAGCTTCTCCTAAGTATAGAATACCTTTTATTGAAATCGGAACTAAGAAGGTTATTAGTGAATCAGCATTCTGTGAATGGCTGCATGAAAATGAAGGAAGACAAATATTAGGGCGCTGATTTTTAGCGTAGTATACGGCATAATACGTATGGGTTACAAATAACGTTTTGTGCAAAAGAGAGGAGTTATATATATTATGGTGCATAGGGCAAAGGGAGAAGGCTGTATTGCTAAGCGCAGTGATGGCCGCTATCAAAGTAGTATACAGGTTGACGGTTATCGGAAGACGTTCTACGGGCGTACAGAACGTGAAGTAAAAGATAAGTTGAAATACTATCAGGCTCAGACTATAATGGGCTTGACGGAAAGAGAGTCTTCTTATACGGTTGACCAGTATGTAAATTGGTGGTTAAATAACGTAAAAAAGATTGAACTAAAACCATCTTCCTACGATCGACTTATAAGAACATACGAGCAATATCTGAAAGCGCCGATCGGAAAGAGAAAGATCAATAATCTTAGATCAAATGAATTACAAGAGTTGGTAAATATATATACATCTAAATACTCGTTCAGTACTGTTAAAAAGATCCATGGATTTCTTAAGGCATGTCTTTCATACGCAGTAAAAATCAGGGATCTGTCTTATAATCCTATGGATGCGGTAGTTATGCCCAGAGAATCTGCATGCGGGAAGAAGACGAAAGAGATAAGCATTCCGTCGGAAGAAGAGTGGAATAAATTTATCGCTGAAAGCACGAAGAGGTATGCGAAGAATGGATCTTTCATATATAATCAGACTTATGTTGATACGTATGTTCTTATAAGTAATACAGGACTTCGGATAGGCGAAGCGCTTGCTTTATCAAGGGGTAAGATCGATCTGGAACGTGGAGAAATTCAGGTCGATGGCAGCGTATCTGAGGTTATTTCGAGAGAGAAGGGTTCAGAAGGGCATTATAAAAGGATAATAACCGAGCCAAAAACTGCTAATGGTAAAAGGGTACTTGCACTTAATAAAGCTGCTATAGAGGCCATAAAGAGAATACAGGAGAGAAATGAAAGTATAGCCGATTCGGAGGAGAAGGAAAATTTCCTGATACTGAATTCAAAAGGGAAGCCGGCTAGTTGTCATGATCTTCAGAGAACATTACAGAAAATATGTAAGAAAGCTGGTATTAACCCGTTTGGTCTGCATGCTTTGCGCCATTATTTTGCGTCTAAATTTCTTGCTCATGGGGGAGATGCTGTTATCCTTTCGAAGTATCTGGGGCATGCTAATCCTACGATAACCCTAAGGATATATGCCCATCTGACAAGAAAGCACAATGATGAGCTAAAGAGGGTAATCGAATTGATCTGATCTGAAACTCGCCGTCAACTCGCCGTCAAGGAAGGTTGAGAGGGGCCGGAAGGCTTGAAAATAGAGGGTTTGAGAAATTGCTCAGCCGGTCTGCAACACCCTGATGCATCGGTTCAAATCCGATTGTCGCCTCTCTGAAACCTTGATCTTTCAATCAAACTGAAATATCAAGGTTTTTTGTTTTAGATAAGCACCGAAAACATTACTGTGACAGGGCGACCGTGAATAGCACAGACCGATGAAAGCAAGTCTACCCCGAAAGGAGACAGTACATGAGAAAGAAAGCTTTTTATCTGAATTACATTATTATAGTACTCGGAGTGATCGGTACCGGTATCATGATAGGAAAGTATTGTGATGACGGATTTACCCTTGAGGGACTTAAGAATCTGAAGTACTTTACGAATCTTTCAAATATATTTGCGAC
>JAILKT010000125.1 GCA_024693545.1 Lachnospiraceae bacterium | reverse complement strand
AATCAGCCCATTTTTCGCCAATGTTTCAGTCCTCCTATCTTATAAATTACGAGGAAGATTTTTGCGGACATCGGCGTAGTTACGAAGATCTCTTGCAATCTCGTAATCGCAGCGTTTTACGTCACTTCGGCACCAGACATTATCGTCGGAATACTCACCGAAATGATTGAGAGCATCGCCTACGATTTCTTCGATGTCGTCGACAGGAATGCCGTATTCATCGGCAAGCACCCCATCGGAGTAATATATAAGGCCGACCGATGTGTAGCCATCGAGTTCGCCGAAATCATCGGGCGAAATTACATATGGCTGCTCTACATCGTTTTTCGTCGCATCTTCCGAAGTATCAGCTTTTTTCGGGTTGGTATCCGAGTGACGGCGAAGTTTATGATACCGTGATTCGGCATACTGCATGATGCCGTCACCGGAATTCGTCTGCTCCGTATTCTCAGCTTCTTTTTCGGCGCCATATCTCCTGTATGCCTCTCTTATCTCTGCGGGAAGTTCCTCTTCTTTGATAAAACAGGCAGCTTCATCACGTTCTTTAAGGAGAGCGTCAAGCTCTTTTATCTCATCGTTGAGTTTCTTTTCACGGGCATGAAAAGCTTCTTTCACGGAAGAAATATCTTCCTCCGCCCGGGCAGCATATACCTCTTTAAGAACAACCCATGTTCCGACGCTGCCGGCTGCTATACCGGTTAAGAATATAATGACGCTTTTCAGCTTATTCATCATCTATTTCCTCCTCTATTTCAGGAGCGTCTTCCCCTTTTGTGCTCATTACGGTTATAGCAAGCCCCGCAAAGAGAGCCGCGGCACTAAGTAAAAGACCCCCTGTGATATGACGTTTACGGCGCGTGTTGAGTATGTAATCCAGCGCCGAAACCATGTTTGCGAATTCTTCCACCTATATTTTCACCTCTCAGACGTTAAAAGGGCGACGCCGCTGATAAGGCAGAGCCCTGATACTGTCGATAAGGTGTATGCAAGCAGTGCTTTCAAGCATTTTTTCATTGCTTTTCATATCCTTTCTCATGCTGTAAAACCCAAGGCCTCAAGCCAACTCTCATAGTTAGCCATAACATCTCGGGCATAATTTGTTAAATATCCGGGATAATGACCCATGTTATAAACCGTTAAGGCCATTCCCCAGTCTCCGAAAATATCATACTGTTCGGAGAGGAAATCCAGTCCGACCCGGAAATTTCCAACCGGGTCCATGAGATCTGTGACACCGAGTCGTTCCATGCGTCCGCCATGCCATCTCGGTTGGATTTGCATATATCCATACGAGTTTCCATTATCACCGAGGACATTTTTAAAATGTGTTTCCCTTTCGATTAGTCCGAGAGCGAGCGCATATGGAACGTTAAATTCTTTGCAGGCATTCTGTAGAGCAAGCTGCAAGTCATAATCGAGCGGAATATCATCGCTGTATGGAATTTCTGGCGCCACAGTCTCCGAAGACTCCTCCGTTTCGATAATAACTTCCTCGGGTTCCTCAACAACAGGCACGGCCGCACACACCTCTTTTATTTCGATTTCGGAGTATATCGGAGCCGGGGTATGCTCTACGACCGGCTCTTCTACAGTATTCTGGTTCTCGGGTTCTTTTCCCGCGGCGTTTTGCGAAAGTGCGACTATGGCCAGAGTTATAGCCAAAATGTCAGCCGCGATGAGAGCTATAAGACTGAAAACATATCGTTTATTCATTAGCAAACTCCTTAATATTGATGGTTTGCCAATTCGGAGGTTATATCCCCGACAACGTTGAAATCGAGGACAAAGCCGGAGATAGGATCTCCAAAGACTTCGTCTTCGGTATGAACCTCAAAAATGCCGAAATCCACGAAGTTGTCGCCAATCGGGTCTTTGAGATCATAGACCCAGCCGACAACCTGACCGTAATCGGTAAGCGGGTAATTGAGAAGCTCGTAAACCTCATTGAGGAAGAGATGGCCGCGCGCTCTTAGCCGGTCATTTGCCTGAGCCTGGATGGCTTTGAGGTAAAACGAGTTTTGACTCGGATCTTTCTTCCACGCTATATTTGTGGAATCGAATAGCCTGGCGTACGGACTGTAGTCCGCGGGGTTCCAGCCGGACGCGACGGTGTTTACAGTTTCTTTTACTTTCTTTTCCTTACCGTTTTCATCGGTGACTGTCTTTTCAACTTCCTGAGCCTTGATGTTGTAACGGATTTCTTTCTCGATTTCCTCACCGAATCGATCGATCACTCGGCTGCGATAATCCTTAAAGGATTTATCGAGCGTCGTATAGGCCGCCGCAAGGGCGATATTGCGCTTTTTGAGCATACGATGACTGGTGATGATACATGCGAGAGACACGCCCATAGTCAAAGCGGCTGGGGCATATAGTTTTACGTACCCGATAGCTGCATGAGTATAGGTAATTACGAGGTCTTTCTTTTTGTCATCCTCGCTGTAGTCTTTACCGGCCTTGGTAACGCCTTTCTCGGCCGCTTCGTTGATTTCTTTAACGGTGTCTCTTGTGACATCAGCAATCTCGCTGACCTTCGTTGTGGCTTTACAGGCGCATATGGTGCCGGCCACGACGCCGATGACACCGGTGACGATAAGTATTTCCGGACTTTTTTTCTGAAGCTTGAATCCAAGCTTATTCGCTGCCAGTCCGGCAGATTTTATGAGAGCGTTGACTTTCATATAATGGCCTCCTTAGAAAATGATTTTGCAATAGATGTATAGATTTTTCCTACATTGCGCAGATTTCCGTTGAAGTCATCAAGCAGTCCATCGAGACTGCCGTCGAATTTATCAACAATCTGCTGCTTTGCTTTTTCGACAACTTCTTTTCTTAGCCGAGATTCGTCTATTTTGGCAACGTTCTCGGCGATTCTGTCCGTGACGGACTTGGAGATATCATCATATTTTGATTCAACCTCCTTGCGGACACGAGTTGCTACTTCGCGCTCGATATCATCACGGACGATGCTGGCGGCGCTTTTTGCGGCGTTGTAGACTTCACGCTCAACGGCGCGGTCGATCGCCGCGGAAACGATTTTCTGCGGAACTTCGATTTCAACATTTTCAGACATGCGGTCTATGCTGATGTCAAGTTTTTCACAGATTTCTTTCATCTTGGAACGGGTACTGAGTGCCCATCCTATAGCGATAAGGCCGAGACCGGCTAAGCCGACCCCGGCCACAGTTTCGAGATTAACTTTCATTTGTTATCCCTCCTCTGAAATATAATTTTGATAGTCGGTCTCGGTGGCAAAAAGCATCCATCGCTTCCCGTTAACCAACCCTACGTAACCAAATGCGGTGTAATAGCCTTTCACCGCCACTACCTCCCTTTTTTAATCAATTTGAACCGTTCTCGGAAGCAGAATGATATAACCGTCCGAAACACGGCTTACTTTTGCGTTGTGAATATCAGTCCAGCCATATTTATTGGCTGTATAACTGCGGCATGTTACACCGGCAAGGTCGTAAAGGTCGGCGACACTGACGACTCCGTATTGTGAAATGGCCGAGTCGAGTTGATCCAGCACGAGGTCGGCATCGCCGCGTGTCTCGAAGACGATATCATCATAGTCGAATCCGCCAACATTTCTCGGGCGTCCGTACTCTCGTCTGTCACGGTCGTCATCGCGGTAATATTTTTGATATGAAATCTTAGAACCGCCGCTTCTGCTTCTTCCAAGCCGTCCGGACTCGCCGAAAAGTATTATTCCGACTACGTCTGCTATAGCGTTCTTAATGCCGGGAATAATAACGTCCATAAGAATAAAGCTTCGAACGCTGTTTTTATCTTCCGGCATAAGTAGGCTTGTTATTTTCTTTACTTCGCTTTTCTTGCGAGTTTTTATTCCGCCGCTCGTAACCTTTTTGAACTTTTGCTCATCCTTTGGATCACGGCGTTCCCGAGATGTATATGAATTGTCGGGATAGTCTGTCATCTGTTTTCCTCCTTATTTTCATGTGAAATATAAAGCAAAAAGGGAGAGCACCTGTTTTAGGCACTCTCCCTTGACGAACCACGTATTTTATTTTTTGGATTCATCATTCATTGTTGTCATCGACTTCCTCAGGGTATTCTTCGTAGTCCACGTCGATGGCGTCGTCCGCCGGATCGGGTCCATCCGATTTCTTCTGCTTTTTCTCAGAAACTTTCGCCTTTGCCCACTTGTATAATCGTTTTCCGCCGCAAATTGCAGCAGCGGCTCCCAAACCTACAAGAGCGCCGATGACGAAGCCTCCGCTTTTCGCAGAATCTTCGGTAACCTCTTCTTCGGGTTCATCCATGTCCTCGACTTCGGGAGTAAACTCCTGAAGTTCTTCGATCTCTACAACATTGTTGTCCATGATTTATTGCTCCTTTGTTAATAAATTTTTTGGGTGGTTCTCTCCCATAATATAGGATGTAAAATCTGCGATTTTTATCTCATATAATGCGGCGGATTATTATGTCCTATTACCAGATAAGGCACCCCGTTTACAAGCTGAGATGTAAACTGAGGCTTTATCTGCCCATGTTCAAGATCCCACCCCATGCTCTCTCCGATGCAGTCACTTAATGGGTCAAGCCCGATTTCTGCGTAATATTCATTTAGTGTTATATACATCTCATCGATTATACGCGTATTTAGAGTGTTTACCGCCGAGCGCAGCGTCTCCATGTCGGATTCAAAGAGACGCTTCGACAGTGGGTCATAGCACGGAATTTTACCTCCGCTGCCACTCGTATGAATTATCGGCATGTCTTTGACGTTGTCTTTGATGAGTTTTTCCTTATTCACTTCATCGCGGATTTGTTCCTCTTTTTTCTCGCCCACGACCTCAAGCGCCTTTCTCTTATAGTCGGCAAAATCCTGTAAGGATAAAGCATAGGCTGCCGCGAGCGCAGTATTGCGGCGAGTATTAATAGTATCC
>JAILKT010000100.1 GCA_024693545.1 Lachnospiraceae bacterium | reverse complement strand
TATGTCCGAATTGCAATGCTAAGTTGCCCGAAGGAAGTAAGTTCTGTGACATGTGCGGTACACGACTTGGTGCGATACAGCAGGATCAGACTCTGACGCAGCCACAGATGACACAGCCTCAACAACAGAGACCGCAGATGCAGCAGCCGACAACGCCGCCACCGCCGCGGCAACAGTCATTATCTTCACAACCACAGCGGCTGTCACCGCCGCGAACGCAGCAGTCTCCTCCTCGAAATGGTCAGGAGTTTCACAGTAAGCCCAAGTCAAAGACCCCGGTCGCATTGATCGTTACGCTCAGCATAGTCGGCGTTATTGCCGTGCTCGGAACGATCGTATTTCTGGTTATTTCCGGTATCAAACAAAATATAGAAGACGAACTTGCAAAGAACCGCATGGAAGAACTGCGCATGGAAGCGGAAGAAGTTGAAAAGGCAGCAAAGGACACACGTAATGAGCAGGAGGAACAGAAACCTCATGCAGATGAGCTGTCGGATAATGACGAAAGCGATGACATAAAGCAAATTGATGAGGACGACAAAGAAGTTAAGTTTAGCCGGAAGGATGATGCGGATGAATATGACGCCGATGATACAAACGAAGATGGAAAAATAAGCGAAGATGAGAAAATAAGCGACGAAGCTGATGATGAGCTGTCCTATGAAGATATCGCTGCACTATGTGCAAAACACTGCGGAGCGATGTACGCAAGGATCGATTCTGTAAATGATGACGGAACCATCGTCGTGCAGGTATATGATGAAGTAGACGGTCATACGACGACCTTTGACTGGTATACGGTTAATACGGAAACATTGGATGCGGTAACGGAGTTTGGATTTGAGTTTAACCTTAATGATGACAGGTAAACAGGAGACCCATATGAAGAGATTAATGTTCTTGCGAAGAAGCCCTGAAAGAATACGCAGGATCGCGGCAACTGTCGCGCTCACTGGCATGCTTTCGGTGATATTTACCGGATTTTTCGGGCAGGTCAGCGTAATCGCTGATACCGAAAAGACCGGATACTGGAAATTTACGGATATGGAGATTGATGGTCCTGACAGTAATTTTGACGGTTCGACTATGTCCGGTGGAGACGGGCATTATGAGTGCAGCGCAACCTGTGAGGAAGATTTTTACCTTGAGAATCATAAGGGTACATGCAGGGGAGAAACGTGCCATATAACAATAGATGTGGAAAGACCGCCCCAGGTGATCGAGCCCGGTCAGGAAGTCGCCTTAAAGGTAAATGCATCTTTTTCAGCCTCAACCCCACATGACGGGATGCTCTTCTATACATGCAAGGTGTATTGCAACATGGGAAAGAACCAGTACCATAATGGAGAAATTCCCTTCAAAAATTCGGACGGGGTGGAATCCCTCGGCATAGACAGGACATGGAGTTCTAATGATTATTACGGATACGGAGGTCAGTTTTTTGTCATCGAAGGTGACCAGGTTCTGAAAGCGACAGCTCCTGACGGTAGTGAGGGGCAGACTATGTGGATCCTTCAGAACTTCGGCCACGGAAGAGGCGAGGATATGATAACAACCTATTACAATTACGAATGGGTTGATACCACACCCGTAGCAACGGCAACACCTGAACCGACCGTGGAACCTGCCGCAACGGATCCGTCCGAAACAGAGCCGCTTCCTACCGAGATCACCCCGACTCCCACAGAGGAAGCAGAGGATGATCGTAAGGTTGATATTGTGGTTGATTCAGAGGCAAGTAAAGAAGAGGGTTCACAGGATGCCGGATTCATTCCTTCCGGAATTGTAAATGGCTGGAAAAAAGTAAAGGATCTGATCGGTGTGCTTGGAGGAGCAGCTGCAGCTATAGCGGGTGGTGCTCTCGGGCTTGCATCCCTTTCAGACGGCGAGTCCGAGAGTGAAGAAGAGCAGACAACATATCGGATGGCCGTATACAAGGAATTCGGGGATACGATAAACCGCGGAGAAGAAGTGGTCGTATATGCATGCATTATGGAAAACGATCCAAGCATGGGAGAGCGGGTCAATCACAAATTGACGAGTCAGATAAGTATACTCTCGGAAGATGAAACTTTTGATGTAACAGAACAGGAAGCGCTTGCGGGTGATTATAAAGCGGCAAGAGTAATAACAAATGATGATAAAGGCTCCTATGCCATGGAAGGAGCAGTAAGCTTTAAATTTACCGGGAAGGGCGGCAGCTTTACAAACCGCATGAAGTTCAAGATTGCCGGAGCAGATATTTTCTTTGGCCAGGAAAACATTGCACTACCTCATGATCTTAATGAGCCTATGAAGCCGTGGTTCATTATCACGGGTATGGGAAACAAGCCTGATATCAATGCCGAGATCACTCCGGAGGGTGTATACAACGTTAACATCACTGAAGCGGAAAGTACCGGTATCAGCGGTGTGTGGGCATATTATGCAAATATAATCCCGATAACGGGAGCACCATCGATGGAGGACAGGGAGCCGGGAGCCGTAGAAGTTTATAATCTGCATGTTGTGGCGGAAGGTGACGACAAACAGCAGGTGGAGGCGGATCTGGATGTGATCAGGGTCCGTACGGGACTTACACTTACTACCAAACATGTAGACTGTTTTTGGAACAAGACTACGAATATGCAGGTCTTCGAGGAGAAAGACGGAGGTGATGGAACAAAGTGGTTTAAAACAACCTATACTTCTCCTGTCATGACGGATGCCGAACTCAAACTTATTGTTTTTGATCTTGAGGAACATGTGGTAAGGGTTGTTGCTCCGCTTCCTGTGAAGGAAGGTACGGGATTTTATTCGAATGATGAGGACGAGCAGAATATCATCAATCGCCTGGGTATAGTTATA
>JAILKT010000087.1 GCA_024693545.1 Lachnospiraceae bacterium | reverse complement strand
CGCGGTTGCGGCATATTCTTATATGTCACTCGTGCCCATTATTCAGCCTCCCATCATGAAGCTTTTCACAAACAAGAAAGAAAGAACGATCAAGATGACACAGCTTCGCCCCGTTACGAAGCTCGAGAAGATTCTCTTCCCGATCATCATCACTATCGTAGTTGTTCTTATACTTCCGAGTACCGCTCCTCTTGTAGGTATGCTTATGCTCGGTAACCTCTTCAGAGAGTGTGGCGTTGTAAGACAGCTTACCGAAACGGCATCTAACGCGCTTATGTATATCGTTGTTATACTTCTCGGAACTTCCGTAGGCGCGTCTACATCTGCAGAAGCATTCCTTAACATTGATACGTTAAAGATCGTGGCTCTCGGTCTTATAGCATTTGCGTTCGGTACATTCGGCGGAGTTGTGCTCGGAAAGCTCCTTTGCAAGATCACTCACGGCAAGATCAACCCTCTCATCGGTTCAGCCGGTGTTTCGGCTGTTCCCATGGCCGCTCGTGTATCTCAGAAGGTCGGCTCCAAGTACGATCCCACCAACTTCCTTCTCATGCATGCCATGGGTCCCAACGTTGCGGGTGTTATCGGTACAGCCGTTGCGGCAGGTGTGTTCATGGCTATGTACATGAAATGATCTTTGCCGGTTATCTTTAGAAAGAATAACAGCAAAGACAAAACAGACAATATACGACCGACACTTTATATAAGCGTTTTGGTCATCGATTAATAAAGGAGAAATACTATGGCTGAGAAAAGACCGGTTAAGATTACTGAAACCATACTTCGTGATGCTCACCAGTCCCTTATAGCTACAAGAATGCCTACCGAGCTTATGCTCCCCATTCTTGACAAGATGGACAAGGTTGGATATCACTCGGTAGAGTGCTGGGGCGGTGCAACATTTGATGCATGCCTTCGTTTCCTCAAGGAAGATCCTTGGGAGCGTCTCAGAAAGCTTCGTGCTGGTTTCAAGCACACAAAGCTTCAGATGCTTTTCCGTGGACAGAATATCCTCGGATACAATCACTATGCCGATGACGTTGTTGAATACTTTGCACAGAAATCTGTTGCTAACGGTATCGACATCGTAAGAATATTTGACTGTCTCAATGACCTTCGTAACCTTGAGACAGCAGTTAAGGCTACAAAGAAGGAAGGCGGACATGCTCAGATCGCCCTTTCTTACACACTCGGAGATGCTTATACTCTTGAGTACTGGGAGCAGACAGCTCGTCGTATCGAAGAGATGGGTGCTGATTCCATCTGTATCAAGGATATGGCAGGTCTTCTTGTTCCTTACGAGGCTACAAAGCTTGTTACCGCATTAAAGAGCGGATCTAAGCTTCCTATCCAGCTTCATACACATTACACCTCAGGTGTTGCTTCGATGACATATCTTAAGGCAGTTGAAGCCGGCTGCGATGTTATCGATACAGCTATGTCACCTCTTTCAATGGGTACATCACAGCCCGCAACCGAAGTTATGGTTGAGACCTTCCGTGGAACTCCTTACGATACAGGTCTTGATCAGAACCTGCTTTCAGAGATCGCCGCATACTTCGCTCCTTACAGAGAAGAGTGCCTCAAAAACGGTCTCCTTAATCCCAAGGTTATGGGCGTTAATATCAAGACGCTTATGTATCAGGTTCCCGGCGGTATGCTCAGTAACCTTGTATCACAGCTTAAAGAAGCTCACAAGGAAGACAAGTTCCAGGAAGTTCTCGAGGAAGTTCCGAGAGTTCGTAAGGACTTCGGTGAGCCCCCGCTTGTTACACCTTCGTCTCAGATCGTCGGAACTCAGGCAGTTCTCAACGTTCTTCAGGGCGAGCGTTACAAGATGGTTACCAAAGAGTCAAAGAAGATCCTTTCGGGTGAGTTCGGCCAGACCATTAAGCCCTTCAATCCCGAAGTACAGAAGAAATGTATCGGCGATACAAAGCCTATTACATGCCGTCCCGCAGACCTTATCCCTCCTCAGCTCGACAAGTTCAGAGAAGAGTGCAAGGATTGGATCGAGCAGGAAGAGGATGTGCTTTCATATGCACTCTTCCCTCAGGTTGCAATGGACTTCTTCAAGTATCGTCAGGCACAGAAGACCGGCGTAAACGTTAATGCGGCAGATGCTGCCAACAAGGCTTACCCCGTATAAAACAAAAGACATATAACTGCTATGAGAAAGGGAGACAGCATAGTCTCCTTTTCTTATAATCAGTTCCCGGGATGCTCGCGTGCGTATGACAGGTAACCGGATTATGAGGGCTGAACGGAAGGCACTGCGATATTGCCGGGGAAAAAAGCATTTCGGATGGCATTACGGGAGTGTTACGGAAAAACTGCCCGAAAGGGATACACGGAAAAGGAGGTCGTATGGAAATTAAACCTTACAAAAAGGACTTCGAATATTCGTATGCACTCGGTGCATTTGTGACGTTCGAATTGATCGAGGCAACTCCCGAATATGTGGAGAAGGTGATAGTTCATTCAACCTTTACCGACAAAGAAAAACTTATGAGACTCTGCGCCGGAAGACGTATTCCCGTCGAAACAAACGATAAGCTGATCTCAAAGCTTTCGGATAAGGAAAACGTGTTTGTTATAGGCGTTTTTAAGAAGTTTTCGAATCGACTTGATAATATGAGACCTCATCTGGTACTTGATAATCCTTCCAATATGGGTAATCTCGGTACCATCATGCGTACATCATGCGGCATGGGGATTTTTGATGTGGCTATTATCGGCAACGGGGCGGATATTTTTAATCCAAAGACTGTCAGAGCAAGTATGGGATCGTTTTTCCGCATCAGATGTGAGCGGTTTGACACTTTTGATGAATATCTTGAGGCATACGGATCGGATGAACGCGGTATTTTCCCGTTCATGCTTGATTCTGCACAGTTTCTCAGACCCGGTATCGAACACGGTTCGGTTTATTCTCTTGTTTTCGGAAACGAGGCGACAGGGCTTGACGGTTCATATGCGTCAAAGGGAACACCACTTAAGATAGCACAGACAGAGTATGTCGATTCACTTAATCTTACGATAGCTGTCGGGATAGCGGAGTATGTGTTTACAAAAACTTGACGCAAAAATCAAAATTGTTATACTTAAATATATAAATAATCCTTCGGGGGGTAGATTTAAGTATGAAGTGTCCTTATTGCGGAGATGAAAACACCAGAGTTATCGATTCAAGACCTGCGGATGACGGCAGTTCCATCAGGCGCAGGAGACAATGTGACGTTTGCGATAAGAGGTTTACTACATACGAAAAGGTAGAGACGATACCGGTGTTTATCATCAAAAAAGATAACACACGTGAGCCCTATGACAGATCCAAGATCGAGAGAGGTATCATGCTTGCTGTACGTAAGCGCTCGATTCCTGCCGAAAAGATCACGGATATGATCGACAGCATCGAGAATCGTATCTTTTCTCTTGACTCGAAGGAAGTACCCAGTTCATTTATCGGCAATCTGATCATGGATAAGCTTCAGGAACTTGATCAGGTTTCTTATGTAAGATTCGCCTCTGTATACAGAGAGTTTCAGGATGTTGATACATTCCTTCATGAACTTCAAAATCTTTTTACCCAGCATAACGGAACCGATACTTCGGAACGTTAAGGCGTCTTAATATTTTTCATGCCTAAATTATGAATTTTTACCTGTGTAAACAGGAAAAATATAAGCCCGGTGAGATGGGCTTTACAGTTGTTCCTTTCATTAGTTGAAAGGAGAATAATGGTTTCTGTAGTTTTCAGCGCAGCGATAGGCGGTATCTATGCGCAGATCATCAATGTCGAGGCCGATGTCAGTGACGGCCTTCCGGTTTTCAATATGGTCGGATACCTTTCTTCCGAAGTAAAGGAAGCGAAGGACCGGGTCAGAACATCTATCAGGAATTCGGGTTTTTTACTCAAACCAAAACACATCACGGTTAATCTGTCACCTGCGAATATTCGTAAAACGGGGACAGGATTCGATCTTCCTGTCGCGGTTTCTATTCTTGCTGCCTATGAGCTTTTGCCGCAGGAACTCCTTGATGAATCCCTTATAGTAGGGGAACTGAGTCTTGAGGGAAGCATTAAAAGGATAACGGGAATTCTGCCGATAGTTCTTATGGCAAAGGAAAAGGGCTTTAAGCGTGTGATCGTTCCACGCGATAACGCACTTGAAGGAGCTGTTGTTTCCGGTATCGATGTGGTCGGGATTGATTCTGTCGGGGAGCTTTTTTCGATCATATCAAAAGGTGAAGAACTTCCCGTTACCGAAACCGTAGAGGTTGTTCTGAGTGATGAAAAAGTGTATCCGGAGGACTTTAGCGAAGTATCCGGTCAGTTCATGGCAAGACGTGCGGTTGAAATAGCTGTCAGCGGGATGCATAACATAATACTTTCGGGGCCTCCGGGAGCAGGAAAAACGATGATCGCAAAAAGGATACCGACGGTCATGCCGATGCTTACTTTTGACGAAAGTATGGAACTGTCACGTATATACAGTATTGCCGGACTGCTTGATGAGGAGCGTTATATCTTGACCGCAAGGCCGTTTTGTGCGCCGCATCACACGGCAACCGTTCCCTCACTTATCGGGGGCGGAGGGAAAGCAGCTCCGGGTGCGGTTTCACTCAGCCATAACGGAGTCCTGTTTCTTGACGAATTGCCGGAATTCGGACGTGATACGATAGAAGCTCTCAGACAGCCTCTTGAGGACAGGAAGGTCAACATATCGCGAATGAATGCTTCTTACACATATCCGGCGGGGTTTATGCTTGTGGCATCCATGAATCCATGCCCGTGCGGTTTCTATCCGGACAGGACAAAATGCACATGTACTCCGCAAAGCATTGAGAGATATAAGCATCGGATAAGCAGACCGATCCTTGACAGGATTGACATTTTTGTGAATGTTGAAAAGACCGAGTTCAGAGATATATGTGACAGAAACAGGGGTGAAGACTCCAAAACAATAAGAGCGAGGATAGAGAAGGTAAGACAGATAGAGCTAAAGAGATATGAAAAGGAGAAGATCCGGTTTAATTCGCAGCTCAGCGGAAGTATGGTGGATAAGTACTGCGTACTTAATGAAAAGTGCCTGAGGATCATGGAGAAGGCTTATGAAACACTTGACCTTTCGGCAAGGGGATATCACAGGATTCTCAAGGTTGCGAGGACGATAGCGGATATGGACGGCGCCGATGACATAGAGGAAGAACATCTTCGCGAAGCCATAGGCTACAGAGGATTTATGTAAGGACAGCGGGGTGATTGAAATGACAGATATATATAATGAAGCAAGATGGGAAGCATTGTCGGGAATTCTTGTATATGATGCGAAAAAAGCAGATGAGCTGATGGAGTATTTCGGCAGCACCGAAGAATTGTTTTCGGCGAGTGAAAGTGAAATAAAAGCGCTTGATTTTCTTACTCCGGGTATGGCGGAGAAGGTCTTTGAAGTAACGAGGAAAGATCCTTTTTCGGAAGCGGAGCGCATAAACTGCATGGGGATTGATTTCTACAGCAGGGAGCACCCTCTTTTCCCGAAGTCGCTTTATTCGATCGATCCTGTTCCGATAGGGCTTTTTGTAAAGGGAAACCTTCCCGATGAAAGACACCGCGCTGTAGCGGTAGTCGGAAGCAGGACGAGCAGCAATTACGGAAGAAGCAGCTGCAGCATCTTTTGCAAAGAGTTTGTAAAGTCGGGAATGGACGTTATCAGCGGAATGGCAATCGGAATAGATGCGATAGCACACGAAAGTGCGCTTGCGGCGGGAGGACCGGGAAAAACATATGCTGTTCTCGGATGCGGAGTGGATATTGTATATCCGCTGACGAATCAGGTGATCTATGACAGGATAACAGAAAACGGGGGTGTTATCAGTGAGTTTTATCCGGGAACAAAGCCTCAAAGCTATAATTTTCCGATAAGAAACAGGATAATCGCGGGACTCGCCGATGCAGTTTTTGCGGTCGAAGCAAGAGTGCGTTCGGGAACGCTCATAACGGTCGGATGCGCGCTTGACCAGGGAAAGGAAGTATATGCTCTTCCCGGCAGACTGACCGATAAACTGAGCGAAGGCTGCAACAGACTTATATCTCTCGGAGCGACTCCGGCTCTTGACCCGAGAGATATGACGGAACAGATAGCAAAGCTTCCGCCAAGGGATACGGGGGAGAGGACGACCAAAGAATATGACAGATCTTCTCTGAACAAAAAGGCGACATGTGTTTTTGATGAAAGGGAGACGGCACGGCGCATAGAAGCGGATGAAGCAAGAAAGGTTTATCTGGCTCTTGATGTTGAGGCAAAATGCATAGATGAGATCGCAGCGGATTCGGGAATGGATGTCGGAAGGATTCTTGATATCCTGGTTTCTCTTGAACTTGACGGTTTTGCAAAGCAGGTCGGACCTTGTATGTATGTGCAGTGCATACCGGTATGAGAGGTCATTTTTTGTGACATATATAGAGGAGATGAGAATTTCTACTTGCATATGAAAAGAAAAAAGTGTAAACTTGTCAAGACTTGCAAACGAAGTATCACAGTTTGTGTATAATTTTGCAAAAAGAATACATCGTGTTATTATCGTTAGCAGTTTAAGAGACATACTGGGTATTGTGGAGGGACTTATGACAAAGAATCTGGTTATAGTCGAGTCACCGGCAAAAGCCAAGACGATCAAGAAATATCTTGGCAGCGGATATGAGGTAATTGCATCAAACGGGCATGTGTGCGATCTTCCCAAGAGCACCATGGGAATAGATGTCGAAAAGGATTTTGAGCCAAAATACATAACGATCAGGGGTAAGGGTGATATAATCGCCGCACTTCGCAAGGCTGTAAAGAAGGCGGACAAAGTATATCTCGCAACCGACCCGGACCGTGAGGGAGAAGCAATCTCGTGGCATTTATCACAGACACTTAAGCTCGATCCCAAAAAGTTCAGCAGGATCACTTTCAACGAAATCACCAAAAATGCGATCAAGGAGTCATTAAAAAACGCACGTGCCATTGACATGAATCTGGTTGATGCACAGCAGGCAAGACGTGTTCTTGACAGACTTGTGGGATATCAGATAAGCCCGGTCCTTTGGGCTAAGGTTAAGAACGGACTCAGTGCGGGAAGAGTACAGTCGGTAGCGCTCAGGATCATTTCCGACAGAGAGAATGAGATTAATGCGTTTATACCCAAAGAGTACTGGACAATTGACGCAAAGCTTTTCGGAAAGAACGAAAAACAGCTTATTACTGCGTCGCTCACAACAAAAAATGATGAAAAGATCAGTTTTTCTTCTAAAGCAGAAGTTGACGAATGTCTTAAAAAGATAAAGAAGGCGGGATTTGTCGTAAGAGACAAGAAGGAGAGTGACAGAAAGCGTAAAGCACCCCTTCCGTTTACGACAAGTACACTTCAGCAGGAAGCTGCCAAGCAGCTTAACTTTTCAACATCGAAAACGATGCGTATCGCACAGCAGCTTTACGAAGGAATGGAAATAGGCAAGCACAATACCATTGGTCTTATTACTTACTTAAGAACCGATTCGACGAGAGTTTCGGATGAGGCGGATAAAAACGTTCGTGAATATATCAGGAATAATCTCGGCGAGAAGTATGTGGCAGCAGTATCGGGTGAGGATAAGTCAGGAAAGAAGATACAGGATGCCCATGAAGCGATCAGGCCTTCTTATATCGACATAACACCCGCCGAGGTAAGAGAGTCGCTTCCGAGGGATCATTATCGTCTGTATCAGCTTATTTGGAAAAGATTCGTTGCTTCAAGAATGGAGCAGGCTGTCTATCATAACATAACGGTCAGGATCGATTCCGGTGAATATGGTTTTACGGCAGGTGCATCAACCGTGGCTTTTGACGGATTCCTTTCCGTATATAAGGATGAGGAAGATGAAACGACAGGCAGGATGCCTTCCTTCGACTGGCTTCTGCCCGGAGCAAAGCTCGGTTCAAAGGATATTCAGTCTGAGCAGCACTTCACACAGGCGCCGGCTCACTTTAACGAAGCGTCGCTTGTAAAAACACTCGAAGAACTCGGGATCGGACGCCCCAGCACATATGCGCCCACGATATCTACGATCATTGCGCGACATTATGTCGTTAAGGAAAACAAATCCATATATATGACTGAACTCGGAGAGGCTGTCAACAAGATAATGACAGGGTCTTTTGAGGGTATCGTCGATGTAAATTTCACAGCTACGATGGAGAGCCTTCTCGATTCGATCGGTGAAGGTGATATAGAGTGGAAGACAGTTATCAGGAACTTCTATCCCGATCTTGACAAGGCAGTGAAGGAAGCACATAAGGATCTGGAGAAGATTAAGATCAGAGATGAGGTTTCGGATGTGCCTTGTGACCTTTGCGGAAGAATGATGGTGATCAAATACGGTCCTCACGGAAAGTTCCTTGCGTGCCCCGGTTTCCCGGAGTGCCGGAATACAAAGCCTTACAATGAGAAAACAGGGATCAAATGTCCGAAATGCGGCGGTGATATATTGGTAAAGAAAACAAGAAAGGGAAGAAGATTCTTCGGGTGCTCAAATCATCCGGATTGTGATTTCGTTTCATGGACGCGTCCGGACCCCGATAAACCGGCAGCAGATAAAGGTGACGCAGAATAAATTGTATGTCTGAAGAAACAATTTACTGAAATTTTTAGTTATTGTATGTAATTCAAATAAAATTATATCTTTTTTAGTATTTTTTGTTGAAAGCCACCCTTTGTTGTGCTACAATATGGCTCGATGTATGGTGAAAAAATAATATTTGCAACGGGGGATAATATGAGCGTTCAGCTTCTTGACAAGACAAGGAAAATCAACAAGTTATTGCACAACAACAACTCGGGGAAAGTTGTTTTTAACGATATTTGCGGTGTTCTCGGAGAGATCCTTGAATCGAACACTCTTGTTATAAGCAGCAAGAAAGGAAAGGTCCTCGGTATCAACAAAAGATCCGAGATCCCCGTTATTACGGAGCTTATCGGCGACAAGGTCGGCGGGATCATTGACAAAGCACTCAACGAGCGCATTAACAATATCCTTTCCACAAAGGAAAATGTTGACCTTGAGACACTTGGATTCGAATCGAAGAATATCGCGGATTATGTCGCCATTATCACTCCCATTGATATTTCCGGAGAACGTCTCGGTACGCTTTTTATATACAGAAACAAGAACGGTAGTGATAACCGGTACAGACCTTTCAATATTGACGATATTATCCTCAGTGAGTATGGGACTACGGTTGTCGGGCTTGAGATGATGAGATCGGTCAACGAAGAGAACGAGGAAGAGAAACGTAAGATTCAAGTTGTTAAATCTGCGATCAGTACACTTTCGGTTTCCGAGAGACTTGCCATCAAGAATATCCTCGAACAGCTCAGCGGCACGGAAGGAACTCTTGTTGCAAGCAGAGTTGCGGATTCGGTAAGGATCACAAGGTCTGTTATCGTAAATGCGCTTCGTAAGTTTGAAAGCGCCGGCGTTATCGAATCCAAGTCTTCGGGGATGAAGGGCACATACATTAAGGTTCTTAATGATGCCGTGTTTGATGAAATTAAAAAGCTGAACAATTCGGAGGGTTAATTTTTCGGCCGATCGGTACGATATAGAACATAACGGATTGAATTATCAAAAAGGATTTTGCACTTGCAGGATCCTTTTTGTGATTTTTGAAGACTCTCCGGCAAAAAAAGATCCGTACATGATCGAACGTACACAAATAGTTGTGTTTTCAGATTTTTTGGTAAATATATCTTGTGTTTTATTTACAATTCATTATAATGTTATTTGGGTATTTGTGAAGAATTGCCCATTTTGAAGGATTTTGAGCTCAAAATACAGAATATTTTTTGAGCAAAAGATCGGATGCGGCTGAAAAACGCATCAAACAGAGGAGGAAAAAATGATAGGATCGAACGCCTTCAACTACATCAATGTCCTTAACAAAGCCGCTGATGCAAGCTGGACACGCAATGAGGTTATAGCAAACAATATAGCCAATGTTGCGACTCCTCATTATAAGCGTAAGGACATTAAATTTGAGGACTATTTGAAAGACGAGATCAGGAAAGATATGTACGGAGGCGGGGACCTTAACAAGAGAGTTGCTTCTGTCAATCTGGGAAAGCTTTCAACCACCATTTATACAGATCAGTCGGAACTCGCTTATCGTTTTGACGGCAACAACGTCGATATAAATACGGAGAATGCCAATCTGGCACAAAACCAGATCAAATATTACACATTACTTGACTCCATGTCTCAGGAATTCAGCAGGATCAAATCGGTTCTGTCGAGAACATAAGCAGTGATTTGAACCGCGGGGAGCCTGATCGCGAAACCGGACATGAGAAAGGACGGTATATATGGGAATTTTTAATGCACTCAATATTTCTGCAAGCGGTCTGACGGCACAATCCATGCGAATGGACCTTATATCGCAGAATATTGCCAATTCAAGCACGACCCGTGATAAGAACGGAGAACCCTACAGAAGAAAGACACTGGTTTTTGCCGAGAGAGGAACGGATGCGTTCAAGACGGCTCTTTCCAAGAGCATGACAAAGCATGCAACGACCAAAAACGGTAACGGTGTCAAGGTTACATCGATCGTTGAAGATCATGTTACACCGATGGCCAAGGTATATGATCCTTCACATCCCGATGCCGACGAAGACGGTTATGTCACCTATCCAAATGTCAACACGGTTACGGAGATGACGAACCTTATCGATGCCACGCGCGGATATGAGGCAAACGTAACGGCATTCAATGCCACAAAGAATATGCTGCTTAAAGGTCTGGAACTTGGTGAATGATCTGCCGGGGGAACGGCAGACAGCGGCTATAGGCGTTAAAAATACAGCAGGAACGAGGTGAGATCGTCAAATGAATCCTTCCGATATCATGAAGATCACCGGGCTTAACGGACTTGAGTCTATCTCAAGTGCAGGATCGCTTAAAAATCCCGGAAAACTTGAAAAACTGCCGGGATTTCAAGATTCGATCCTAAATAAAGAGACCCCGACAGATAAAACGGAGTCGTTTGATTCATTGCTTCATTCGGCCATGAATATGATCAAAGAAACAAATGATTATTCCAACCGGGCGGGAGAGGCAGAACTTGCTTATGCAATGGGCATAACAAACAGCACACACGATCTGCAGGTTGCCCAGATGAAAGCGAATATATCGCTTCAATATACGGTTGCGGTACGAAATGCTGTTATAGAAGCATATAAAGAGATAATGCAGCTCCAATTCTGATCGTTTTGGATGCTATTTAAGGGGAATGTGTCATGCTCGAGAGATTAAAACAAATCCCGGCAAAATTACTTGAACTGTGGAAAAAACTGACTAAGCGTCAGAAGATCATTACCGTCAGCACGGTGGCGGGTGTTCTTCTGATGCTTCTTATATTGATCATCCTGCTCAACAGGGTTCAATATGAGAAGCTTACAACATTTGAGGATACCGAGTCAGCCAAGACTGCGATAGAAGTGCTTGACGGGGAGAATATCACGAACAGGCTGGCTGATGATATGCTGACTGTCGAGGTTGACGTTACGAGGAAGAAGGATGCGGTTCTGGCGCTTACAGGCAACGATCTGCTTGAAGAAGGCGCAATGACGCTGGCAATGCTCCTTGATAACGATCTGAGTACAACAAGTACGGATAAGATACTCAAGAATCATCTGTATATGCAGTCTTCGCTTGGAAGCAGGATCCAGATGATAGACGGTGTAAAAAAGGCATCGGTTCTTTATTTCCCCAACGACAGTTCGGGAGGAATACTCCTTCCCGCGAAAGAAATCAGCTGCAGCGTCCTTCTGACGCTTGACAATAAGGTCTTTGACTACAGAAACGCACCCGAGGCTATCGCAACATATGTTGCTTATGCGATCGGCAATACAACAACGGACAAGATAAAGGTCCTTGATACGAACGGAACGCTTCTTTTCGGTGGAGAGGAAGAGAACGAAGAGATCGTCGATCTTTCGGCAAACCTGGCATACAAAAAAGAAGTTGAAAAATGGTATAATGACAAGCTTTTTGAGCTTGCCATCAAGAACGGATACTTCGATGCCGAGATCGTATCATCACTTGATGTCAACTGTGACAAGGAATCGATACTGTATACGGAGTACCTCGCCGGAGAAGGACTCGAACAGGGCCTGTATGATGAATATACCAAGATCTCGTCCGAGTCGACCGGTGTGACGGGAGATATACCCGGAACCGATTCAAATGATGAAACCGATTATTACATCCAGGAATCGGGCAGCGGAAACGAGTCTTATGACGAATTGAGGATCAAGTATAAGCCCAGTGAACGTGTTACGGAAACGATGAAAGAATGGGGCGTTATCAATAATGCCAATTCGTCTCTCGGCATCACTCTTACGAGGGTACAGGAGATTTCGGAAGAACAGCTTGAACGTGACGGACTCATCGGCGAAGAGATGTCTTTCGATGAATATGTTATGAGCAATTCCGCTAAGACGCCGCTTGATACTCCCGAAGAACTCTATCAGCTGTTCTCGGATGCGAGCGGTATTCCGGTCGGAAATATTTCGGTCACAACCTATGTTCAGCCCAATTATATCGCAAGGGAAACTTCACAGGGCGGACTCTCGCTCATACTTGAGATCGTCCTTGCGGTGCTTATAATCGCGCTTCTTCTCTTCGTTGTATTCAGAAGCGTTAAGCCTGAGGAAGTCATCGAAACGGAGCCTGAGCTGTCGGTTGAAAGACTTCTGGCTACCACACGTGAGAACCAGTCTCTTGAAGATATTGAATTTGGTGAAAAATCAGAGACCAGGAAACTTATTGAGAAGTATATTGATGAAAATGCCGAGGCTGTTGCCGCATTGCTGCGTAACTGGCTCAGTGATGACGGATGGCAGTAAAGAAACCCCGGCAGCAGCATATGGAATACAGACAGATACATGCGGTAACGTACAGCATGTTTGGATAAGGAGGTATTTATGGTCGTACAGAATAAGACCCTTGCCGATTATAACGGCGTACAGAAAGCCTCAATACTTATGATCGCACTTGGACCGGAGCGCTCATCGAAGCTTTTCTCGTATCTCAAGGAAGAGGAGATCGAATCGCTGACTCTTGAGATCGCAAATACCAAAAGCGTTGACCAGACAACCAAGGATGCCGTAATAGACGAGTTCTACGAGCTTTGCCTTGCGCAGCAGTACATAGCCGAAGGTGGTATCAACTACGCCAAGGAGCTTCTTGAAAAGGCGCTCGGAAACGAGAAAGCAATCGATGTTATCGGAAGACTTACAGCTTCACTTCAGGTTCGTCCTTTCGAGTTTGTAAGAAAGACCGATCCTACACAGCTGCTTAACTTCATTCAGGATGAACATCCCCAGACGATCGCTCTTATTCTTTCGTATCTGTCACCCCAGCAATCGTCGCAGATCATCAGCGCGTTGCCGCCCGATAAGCAGGCGGATGTAGCAAAGAGAATAGCGATGATGGACCGTACATCGCCCGATGTTATTCAGGAGGTGGAAAAGGTGCTCGAAAAGAAACTTGCATCACTTGTCAACCAGGATTACACAATCGCCGGTGGTGTGGATGCGGTTGTTGAAATACTTAATACGGTTGACAGAGCTACAGAGAAACATATCCTCGAAACACTCGAAATCGAAGAGCCCGAGCTTGCCGACGAGATCAGAAAGAAGATGTTCGTATTCGAAGATATCCTGCTGCTTGATGACAGGTCGATCCAGAGAGTACTGCGTGAAGTTGACAACAGCGAGCTTGCGATCGCTCTTAAGGGTTCAAACGAACAAGTTCAGGAAACAATATTTAATAACCTTTCAAAACGTCTTGTTGTCATGATCAAGGAGGACATGGAATTCATGGGTCCTGTCAGAATGAAGGATGTTGAGGAAGCACAGCAGAAGATAGTTAATATTATCAGAAAGCTTGAAGATACAGGCGAGATCGTTATTTCGAGAGGCGGAGGTGACGATATAGTTGTCTAATCTTATAAAAGCTTATTCCGTAAGGTATGAAGATAATACAAAAAAGATAGATTCCAACGATAAAGCAGATGTTTATGAAAAGGAATATGTCGACAAGTATATAGCCGAAAATATAGCCATCAAGCAAATAGATTTTAACGAAGTGGCGAAAGGCCTTGAAAATCACGGCGGTGACGCAGGTGACGGATTTGTGCCCGGAATAGCGGGCGAAGTGATCTATGAAGACAACGTGAATCCGCAGGAGGAAGGGGTTCTTAAGCGTATCGAGGAACTCAATGAGGAGCTTTCACAGAAACTCGACGAGGTAAAAGCTCAGGAAGACCGGCTTGAGTCACTTAAGGCTGAAGGCGCGGAGATCACGAAAAGTGCGCAGCAGCGTGCCGATGATATCGTTGCCCTGGCTAAAAAGCAGGCACAGGAAGACAGTTCTCTCATCAGGGAAGCGGCCAAAAATGAAGGCTACGAAGAAGGTATGCAATCGGCACAGGCAGAAGTAGACGCAAAGATGCGCGAACTCGAAGAACGACGGGAAGAACTGGAAAACCGATATAAAAAGCAGGTGAGCGAAATGGAGCCTGCTTTTGTTGAAATTGCCATATCCGTTATAAACAAGCTTACGGGTATATTTGCATCCGAAAAAGAAGGGATTATCGCTTATCTGATAGAGAGTGCTTTTGAGGAGATTCCGCGAAGCAACGAATACATTGTGCATGTCCCCGAAAGTTTCCATGACGGGGTGGAGGCTCTTAAGGCCGGACTTGAAGAAGCAGCGGGAGAAGATGCAAGGATCGAGATTGTCGAAGATAAGCTTCTGCCTCATGACGGAGCCATGATCGAAACAGACAGCAGGATATTTGATTGCAGTCTTTCCACGCTCAAGGACACACTTTATGAAAATATGAGATTGCTGGCGCTGAGTAACAGCAAGAATGTTGAACGGTAAAAAGGCGGACGGAGAATGACCGGGCGAGGCCCGAAGAAATACCGGCAAAAAAACGGAAACGCAGTATCCGTTTCCAAAAAGGGAGGATCGTATGCTCAAGGAATACAAAGAGCTTCTTGAAAGATCGTATGTCAAAGAATACGGGCGTGTTTCGAAGATAGTCGGTCTTACACTTGAGTCACGGGGTCCCGATGTTTCACTTGAAGATGTCTGCCTGATAACTTCGCGTGACGGTAGTGTTTCCGCTTATGCGGAGGTTATTGGATTTAACGATGACAATGTTATTCTGATGCCTTATGAAGACGTTTCCGGAATAGGCGTCGGAAGTACTGTTGAAAATACTAAAACGAGATTCTCGGTTGCTGTCGGACCGGAACTGTTGGGGCAAAAGCTTGACGGACTCGGACGGCCGATGGACGGATCGCAGCTGTTTACAACTGAATCATATCCTGCGGAGAGCGCTCCGCCGGACCCCCTTAGAAGAAGTTTTATTGATGAACCCATGACACTCGGTGTAAGGGCGGTTGACGGGCTGCTGACAGTGGGAAAAGGTCAGAGAATAGGTATATTCGCGGGCAGCGGTGTCGGTAAATCAACGCTTATGGGAATGTTCGCAAGAAATACCAAAGCAGATATAAACGTTATAGCTCTTATCGGAGAGCGTGGACGTGAGGTCAGAGAATTTATCGAGCGTGATCTTACGGACGAAGGTATGAAACGGTCCGTTGTTGTTATCGCCACATCGGATAAACCGGCATTGGCGCGAAAAAAGGCAGCCAAAACGGCGACGGCTATCGCAGAATATTTCCGCGATCAGGGCAAGGACGTTCTTTTGATGATGGACTCTTTGACGCGTTTTTCTATGGCGCAGCGAGAGATCGGACTTGCGGCGGGAGAGCCTCCCGTATCGAGAGGATATCCTCCGAGCGTATATACGGAAATGCCTAAGCTACTTGAAAGAGCGGGCAAGTCTGAAAAAGGATCGATCACAGGCCTGTATACTGTACTTGTTGACGGTGATGATTTCAATGAACCGATCACAGATACGGCACGCGGCGTGCTTGACGGACATATAATTCTTTCGAGAAGCCTGGCGGCTAAAGGACACTATCCTGCGATCGATGTCCTTCAAAGTATTTCAAGAGTAATGAGCTCCATTGTTTCGGCTAAGCAAAAAAAACTTGCTTCGCAGCTTAAGATGGTGCTCGCTACATATACAGAGGCTGAAGATCTGATAAATATCGGCGCATATAAAAGCGGTGCGAATAAAAACATCGACAATGCGATCGAAAAGATAGATGCGGTCAATAATTTCCTTACTCAGCAGACGGATGAAAAGGTTTCGTATGAGGAAACGGTTGCGGCGCTGGGCGAGATTTTCGGAGAAAACGAAAAAACCGATCCCGTGCAGCAGCTGCTGTGATCAAAAGAGTGAGGCAGTCGGGCGAACCGGGCTTTTGATGCCGGCATAGGAGAAAAAAGATGCGCAAATTTAGCTTTAAACTGGAAGGCGTACTTTCAGTCAAGCTCAGGCTCGAAGAACAGGCCAAAGCTGCTTTCGCTTCTGCCATGCAGACTCTTAATGCATGCGAGCAAAGAAGAGATGAGGCTGCGCTGAGAGTAAAAAGCTATGAAGCAAAGCTTGAAGAGCTCGTAAACGGAGTGCTTGATGTTACCGAGATATCGATATGCAGAGAAGCCATACGGATCGTAAAGGAAGATCTTGTCGAAAAAGAAAATGCCGTAAAGAGAGCTTCAAACAGAGTTGAGATGTGCAGGAAAAATCTTTCGAATGCCATCATGGAGAGAAAGACACTTGAAAAATTAAAAGAAAAGGCATTCGAAGATTATGTTAAAGAATATAACGATGAAGAACGAAAGCAGATAGATGAGCTTGTAAGTTACAGGCATAACGCCGGAAACGAGTGAACGCTTTGAATGATGGGCGGCGGCTTTGAAAAGCAAAGCAGATATTGCCGGCTTGTCGATAAAATAAAAGGATGGATTTTAAATGGCTAAAAAGGATAAGGATATCACGATAACTTCCGAAGGAGGCGGGATCGGCTCTAAGATCGGAACAGCACTTATCATCATACTGATCGTTATTATCTGGCTCGCAATATTTGCGTTGCTGGTAAAGATGGATATCGGCGGTATGGGCACTAAACTGCGCCCTCTTATCAAGGATGTTCCGGTACTTAATCTTATTTTGCCGGAAGTATCGGACGAGGTCCTTATAAACGAGGAAAACTATCCGTACGAAAACATCAAAGAAGCGGTCGAGGTCATTAAAAACCTCGAAAAAGAAAACACGGATCTCAGCGGAAAGAATGCGGAATATGCCCAGAAGATACTGGATCTTCAGGCCGAGGTGGAAAGACTCAAGGCATTTGAGGAAGATCAGCTTGCATTTGAAGAGCGGGTTAAGAGATTCGACGCAAATGTGGTCTATAATTCAAAGGCACCCGAACTTGAGGAATACAAGAAATTCTACGAGGAGATCAATCCCGAAACTGCGGAAGAAATCTACAGACAGGTTGTTGAGCAGCTTCAGTACGATGAGTCCATAAAACAAAAGGCAACCCTTCTCAAGACGATGAAACCCGGAAATGCAGCAAAGGTTCTCGAAGAAATGACTGCCGATATCGAATATACATGTAAGATACTTCTTTGCATGAAACCCGATGAGGCAACGGCAATCATGGACAAGATGGATTCACTCTTTGTTGCGCGTATTGTTCAGACCATGCACGATATGGATGACGAATGGTATCAGAAGATCGCCAAAAATCTCGAAAATTACAGATAAAAATAACGTATAAAAACATTGAAAATAATCAAAAAAGTTCGCATAAAAAGGTTACGGACTTTCCCGTCCTGTCCGATATATATTTTGTAGAGTTTTATAAACTTTATGAAAGGAGGACTGATTAATGTCTGCAATCGCGATCAACGCAGCAGACCTCGCCGCTCCCACATCCGCATTTGTTGCGGTAAGGACAACGCAGATCAACGTATCTGCATCGGCTACCGGAACAGGAAAGGATTTCTCCTCGATGTTTAACAGCAAAGAAGAGTCCGTACAGATCCAACCTGAAACAAAGGTGACCGAAAAGGCAACCGGGAACAAACAACCAAATACTGTTGAAGACGTTACCGGGGATACCGGAGGCAAGGTCAGCACAGACACACCGCAAGATGTTTCGGAAGAAACTGAAGTGGTGAAGGCAACAGACGAGACACAGGAAACGGCTTCGGCAACAGACGAAGCGGCTTTGACAACAGACAAAGCGGCAACCGGCGGAGAGATGGTCCTTAAAGCTTCTCTTAAGGTTTCGGTGACTACGGTGAGTATGCTTGGTGGAACTCCCGCAGTTGACGAAGAAGAGATGCGGGACATGATGGATTCCATTAACACAACGGCGATGGAAGCAATCGCATCACTTCTCCAAAGATTCGCGGAAATCCTCGATGTAACGGTCGATGAACTTGAGGGCAGTTATGAACAACTTGATTTCTCGTTCGAAGACATGATCGATGTACAGAAACTTCCGCAGTTAATGCTCAACCTCGAAAAATGCGAAGACCTTTCACAGGTTCTTTGTGAGGAAGCCCCCGCTCAGATCTACACAGATCTTAAAGAAGCATTAAATGAAATGTTCGAAACTGTAAAACTTACAGCAGAAGAACTTACCGGACTGGTAACTCAGGAAATGTTCGCAAACAAGGCAGCGGAGCTTGAAATCCTTCCCAAGGGATTCGTAAAGCTTATCACAGGTAACGAAGAGAATACGGATGAGGTTATTAAGACCGGATCGAACGAAACAAAACAGGACATCCCGGAATTCACAGTTACAAGAGAGAGCGAAACAAATAATTTCGAGGGATCAAAAAATGAGGAAAACACCGATCTTACATCGGAACTGAAGACCTCACAGGACACACGAAACACAGAAACAAAGAAAACCGAGACGAACGACGGATTCGAGGAATTTATCAAAGGACTTGAAAATGCGGTTCGGATATCGGACACAAAAGAGATACCGATGATCGACGGAAAACCCGACGTAAGAGAAATAGTGATGAGAGTCGTGGATGCGATCAAAGTAAATCTCTCACCTGACAAAACATCGATTGAACTTTCACTTTCACCTCAGTCACTCGGAAAGATAAGTCTTACGATCACATCGAAGGACGGAACGCTTACCGCAAGGATAGCTACCGAGAACGAAGTAACGAAGCAGGCGATCGAAAGTCAGCTCGAAGTACTTAAGGAAACAATAACCCAGCAGGGTGTCAGGGTTGAAGCAATCGAAGTCAGTGTATCGGGTTTCACATTCGCAGACAGCAATAACGCCCAGAAAGGTGAAACCGAAAACGACGAAAAGAAAACAGGTGCAGCCGGAAGAAAGCAGGTAAGAGACGGTGAAGCGGGAACTTCAGTCGCAGAAAGCGCGCCGGCAACAGAGATCACACCTGAAGGAAGTACGGTAAACTTCGTAGCATAACAAAAAAACATCCGTAAGGATGGGAAATGCGGGAAATGGTATGGCAGAAAAAATGGGACTTACAGCGGACGTAACAAACGGAGTACTTAATTATCAGGCATCCGAAGAAACAACGTCCACAACGAAGAAAGGAACCGGTGAGCTCGGTAAGGATGCGTTCCTTCAACTTCTTGTTTGCCAGATGCAGAATCAGGATCCGTTAGAGCCCAGCAGCGACACAGAATTTGTTGCACAGCTTGCACAGTTCTCATCACTCGAACAGCTTCAGAATCTTAGCGGAGAATCTGAAAAGGCTCAGGCATTCTCACTGATCGGTAAACATGTTATCCTGCGGGTTACTGATGCAAACGGCAAAACTACTTTCCCTGAGGGACCTGTTGATTACGTCAACATGTCGGGCAAGGACATCAAGCTTTCGGTTAACGGAGAATTTTATGATTATGCCGAACTCTATACTGTAGTGGATGATGTTTATCAGATGCAACAGAACATTCCTTCCATCGCACAGAATTATGAATTCACCTACAACGCCAAGGCACCCGAAAAAATCGAATTCGATGTAAATCTCGGAAACGAAGACTACAGGGCAGGCGATGTGGCACTCATAGTCGGAGGACAGGCAGTAGACAGTAACTTCGTTAAATGTAAAGACGGAAAGGTAACGGTTGAGCCCGGAGCACTCGAAGGATTCGAGAATGGTGTATACCCCGTAAGTGTGGTTTTCAATAACAAGATCTACACAACGGTTAATGACAAGGTTTCAATCACGGTTGTCAACAAAGAATAAAACAAAGAGAAGCAAAAAGCTTCTGACAGGAGGAAAGGATGAACAGTTCACTCGGTAACTTCCCTTCCATCCGAGAAATGAGCAGCCGGATCGGCTCAGCAGAAAAAGCTGACCACAGCGTAAAAACAAAAAATCCGGGAAATATAAGCTTTGCAGAAATGCTCAGGCGGACAACGAAGACTGAAAACGAACCGCTTAAAATCTCCAAACATGCAAGCATTCGCATGGAGAGCAGAAACATAGATCTCTCACAGGAGCAATGGGACAGACTTCAGGGCGGAGTTGAAAAAGCCTCGGAAAAAGGGATAAAGGAATCCCTGGTAATGGTCGACGATATGGCATTCATAGTCAACGTTGACAACAACACGATGATCACGGCAGTCGGAAGAAATGACGAAAAGATATTTACAAACATCGACGGAGCAGTGATAGTTTAAAACAGAATAACAGAACAACAGAACAATTAAACCAGCACAGAAACACAAGCGCCGGACCTACTGTAAAGCCTCACTTCAGAGGAAGTGATCGAGGCAAGGAGGCGCAGCGGGAGACCGAATGACAGACGTCTCCCGGGTTTCTATAATACAGGAGGTTAATTCTTATGATGCGTTCATTATATTCCGGTGTTTCCGGACTCAAAGTTCACCAGACAAAGATGGATGTTATCGGTAACAACATCTCTAACGTTAACACTGTAGGCTTCAAGAGCAGCCAGGTTAACTTCTCGGATATCCTTTATCAGACAACGGCAAGTGCATCGGGACCCAATGCCAATTCGGGCACTGCAGGTGTAAATGCAAAACAGATCGGTCTCGGCGCAAGCGTTGCATCCATTTCGTCGACAATGACGGTTTCAGGTGGATCACAGAGAACAGATAACGCACTTGATATTATGATCGAAGGTGAACAGTTCTTTATCGTTAACAACGGTGTAGAGAATCTTTTCACCAAGGCAGGAGCATTTACGGTTGATGCAAACGGAACTCTTTGTACATCAAGCGGATGTAAGGTTATGGGATGGCAGGTTGACCCCAACGATGCTTCCAAGACAGTTGCCGATACAGTTTCGGAACTCAGAGTAATGGCACCCGATACAATGTACGTTGAGCCTATCGCTACAACTAATGTTTATGTATCCGGTAACATCGATTATAAGGATTCTCAGCTTACAACAGAAACAGGTAAAACAACCACTCTTTCATTCTACGATAATCTCGGACAGAGCTATATGGCAGTCCTTAAGGTTAAGCAGTCCGATGAAGCAAGTAACCTTTATAAGGTAAGTATCACAAATATTCTTGATGCAACAGGTCAGTCGATCTTCGTTAAAAAGACGGTTGAAGATGACGGAACAATTACATACGGTCCTTCCGAGATCACTGAATTTGAGTTCGGTGCAGAAGGTGATTCTGTTCAGGCTCAGGTTGAAGAAGACGGCAGTGTTACTATCGATATGGAAGGTGTTGATCTTGAATTTGACGCAGCTACAGGTAAGTTCGCCAGAGTCGGCGGAGAAGAAAATGCAAAAAGCGTTTCTTTCATGGTAGTTTCCGATCCTTCACCTTTCCAGAGAATCGATGTTGACTTTTCGTCGATGACAATGTACGCGAGCAGCGGTTCGTCGAGTTTCTCATGTTCAAGAGGAGCGCTTGCGGACGGCAGCGGAGCAGGTAAGCCTCAAGGTAATATGACGGGCCTTTCGGTTGATACATCGGGTAGAATTTACGGAACATATGACAACGGTGATACAAAACTCCTTAGCCAGATAGCAGTTGCCGCATTCGCAAATGCTGCAGGTCTTGAGGCTGTCGGAAACAATCTCTTTAAGCAGACAATGAACTCGGGTAGTTTTGACGGTGTAGGTCAGGATATCTCTAACGGCGGCGGAAAAATGAATACAGGCGTACTTGAGATGTCAAACGTAGATCTTTCGACAGAGTTTACGCAGATGATCACGACACAGCGTGGATTCCAGGCTAACTCAAGAACGATCACAACATCCGATACACTTCTTGAAGAACTTATCAATCTTAAGAGATAATAGTGTAAGATGAGATGCGTACGGATCCGGAAAGGAAATATGACTGCATAACAGACCGTGATCTGCTGCGTGAGACTCACAAGTGAGTCTTGATTTAAAAAAATCTTCTTCACGGATACGATATTTACAATAGACAAATGACACAAAGTCTTGTAGAATTGTTATAATAAAGGCGAAAAAGGTACAAAATCTGCTATAGAGCAGGTATTGTACCTTGAGGCCTTGTAAAACCCAATATATGGGTGAAAACTCAGATTAATGAAGAACGTTCTGTATAGGCGTTTTGAATTTATGTATGTTTTTGTAACGTACAATTAACTTGGAACGGATGGTGAAAAGTTTTGGATCTGGCGACATTGGTTGGTCTCGTTGCGGCCTTCGGCCTCATGATATTCGGTATAGCACAAGGTGAAGAGGGATTTGCCGGCATTATGGCATTCGTCGATGTCCCTTCTGTTCTTATCACTTTCGGTGGAGCTTTCATGGCTGTTCTTGCGATGAGTGCAAGTATTCCGGACTATATCAAATCTCTTAAAACGGCGACTCTCGCCATGAAAAAGATAACGGTCAATGAAGAAGAAACGATCCGTTCGATTATTAACCTCTCAAATGTGGCTCGTAAGGAAGGTCTGCTTGCCCTTGAGGAAGCGGCCAACGGAATAGAGGATGAATTCATGAAGAAAGGGGTTCTCCTCATTGTAGACGGTACTGACCCCGAGCTTGTACGCTCTATCATGGAAACTGAGCTGGCATGTGTCGAGGCACGTCATAAAAAGAATGTATCATTTTGGGAAAACTTAGGTTCGATGGGTCCTGCCTGGGGTATGATCGGTACGCTTATCGGACTTATTAATATGCTTGGAAACCTTGAAGACGTATCTGCCGTTGGTCCGAATATGGCAGTTGCGCTTGTTACAACATTCTACGGCTCGGTACTTGCAAACTGGGTATGTGCTCCTATTTCTACAAAACTTAAGAGCAACAGTGATACCGAAATCCAGATGAAGGAAGTAATGGTCGAAGGTCTTCTTTCGATTCAGGCAGGCGAGAATCCCCGAGTTATTGAAGAGAAGCTTAAGTCCTTCCTGGCACCTGACAAGAGGGCAGCGTTCTCGAACAACGGAGGTGGTGAGGAGTAATGGCTAAGCGTAAAGCAGAAGACCCGCCGAAAGGTTCACCCGCATGGATGGCTACGTTCTCGGATCTGATGAACCTGCTTCTTTGTTTCTTCGTACTCCTTTTCTCAATGTCGAGTGTTGATGCAAATAAGTGGGAAGAAGTTGTGGCTTCCATGACGAGCGCATTCAGTGTGTTCGATGTGGGCTCGCAGGCAATCGGTGAGGGTACTCTTGTGGGAGTCGGTACAACACAGCTTTCAAACCTTGATGAATATTATTCGTCGCTTGGACAAAAGTCGGAAGAAACAGGAGAGGAACTCCGTGCTTCGGGTGACAGTGAGATCGATGAATCAATCAAGAACCTGCTGGCGTCGCAGGGTGTCGAAGAAGATGTTATCGACGAGATGTCCAAAACAGGCGAAGTCACACTTGAAATGCTTGCCGACATGTATGATGAAGGTAAGATTGATGAGTCTCTTTTGAAACTCCTTGCTGCTTTGGGAATGATCGATGTCGATCTTCTCGATCAGCTCATGCAGTCCGACCTTCTGGATAAGATGCTTGAGGACGGAACTCTGGATGAGGATATCCTTGAAAAACTCAGATCGCTTGCCGAAGCTGCAGAAAACAAGGACGCTCTTAATGATATTGCTGACGTTAAGATGATGGCTGCCGCAGCAGGTATGCTTGAGACTACGGAGATGTACAAAGAAATCGCCGATATTGCCGAACTTTACAATATGGATGAAGAGCTTGCACTTTCAATGGATGAAGATGGGGCATATATCGAGATGACTATTCCCGGGTCGATACTCTTTAAGTCGGGAAGTGCTACACTCAGAGATGAATGTAAGCCCCTTCTTTCGAAGGTCGGAGATATACTTAAGCTTTATCCCGACAATTATGTGGATGTGATCGGTCATACGGATAACATACCGATCAACAATTCTTCGTTCAGCAGTAACGATATCCTTTCTTCGGCGCGTGCTATAAGCGCCGCGCAGTTCATTGTCAGCAACAACGGACTTGATGTTACCAGGATAGGCTGGACGGGACGAGGCGAATACGAGCCTGTCGATACTAACGAAACGTCCGAAGGAAGAGCAAGGAACAGGAGAGTTGAAATACGACTTTACAACTCCTATAATAGTAAATAGGGTTTAACAGATAAAGAAACGGAAAAAGCCGGTGCCGCCATGCTGCCGTTTCGAACATAAGACGGGGTGGCACAGAACGGAGTAAGAAACTATGAAGAAAAACATGTTGGCAGTTCTGATACTTGTAGTATGTATCGTAAATCTTACACTTGTCGGATATACGGTATTTACGGTTGTACCGAACGCTCAAAGGACTGATGAACTCATTACCAAGATAATGCAGATAATCGATCTTGAACTTGAGTCTCCGTTGCCTACCGACATAAACAATACTTACAGTATTGAAGATGTTGAAAAGTATTCTCTTGAAGAGATCACCACAAATCTTCGTACCGGAGCAGACGGCAAACAACATTTTGCCAAGATAACGGCATCGCTTACGATCAATAAGACCCACGAGGATTATGAAAGACTCAATCCTTCCGTAGATAAGATGAAGCCTGACATCCAGTCCATTATCATGTCGAACTTCCAGAAATATACAAGTGATGAGCTTGGTGATGTTGATATTCAGGCTACCGTTAAGCAGAATATACTGACTGATATACAGACGTTGTTCAACTCAAGATTTATAGTTGATTGTACGGTAACTTATCTGATCTCATAATAAAGACAGATGCCGGGTCACTCTGCGTGACGGCATATGCGTTAGAAACTTTGTAAAGAGGAGGTAAAGCTATGGGTGATGTGTTATCACAAAGCGAGATAGATAATCTGCTTGCCGCCCTTAGCAGTGGTGAACTTGATGCGGATGTCATGAAAGAATCCGGCGACAAGGTCATCAAGAATTATGACTTCAACCGCCCTTCTAAGTTTTCGAAAGAGCACCTCAGGACACTTGAGATCATATTTGAGCACTACAGCAGATTGCTTTCGACTTCGCTTCCGGTTTATTTGAGAAAGAATGTACAGGTCGAGGTCATCAACTCGGAGGCACAGGTTTATTCGGAGTTTTCAAATGCTCTTTCAAACCCTGTACTGCTCGGTATTATTGATTTTTCACCCCTGGAGGGTAATATAATCATAGAGATCGCCGATAATATCGGTTATGCAATAGTTGACAGGATGCTTGGAGGCAACGGTATTCCGCTTGAAAAATCGAGAGATTTTTCCGAAATTGAGCTTGTGATCATAGAACGAATATTTACTGTTGTCACGAATCTGCTTATGGAACCTTGGGCCAACGTGGTTAAGCTTGAGCCCAGATTGCAGAGGATCGAGACAAACTCACAGTTCGCGCAGATCATTTCACCCAGTGAAATGGCATCCATCATCACAATGAACATGAAGATAGGCAACATAGAGGGGATGATAAATGTTTGTCTGCCTTATGAGGTAATCGAGCCGGTTATCGATAAGCTGAATACCAAGTACTGGTATTCGACGGTTAAGGTTTCCGACAACCAGGCATATAAAGCCCAGATCGAAGTGGCGATCGCTAAAGCAAGGATCCCGATCAAGGCGGAGCTTGGAAAGAGTATTATCTCACTTAATGACTTCGTCAATATGCAAAAGGGCGACATCATTAAGCTTAATACAAAGACAGGTGATGAATTATCCGTATATGTGGGCAACATAAAGAAGTTTATGGCTTTGCCCGGATCGTCATCCGATTCATATGCAGTTAAGGTTTCACATGTCTTAAGAGAGGAGAACTAGAGTTTATGGACGGCATGCTTTCACAGGAAGAGATAAATGCTCTGCTTAGTGGCATGAATACGGAGGAAACACCGGCTGACGCGTCGACTGAAGCACCGGCAGGTGATTCCGGTACTGCGGCGACGCCCAAAACCTATTCCGATTCATTAACCGATGCGGAAAAGGACGCGGTAGGTGAGATTTCCAACATAAGCATGGGTACCGCAGCTACGACCCTTTCCTCATTGCTTAACCAAAAGGTTAATATTACGACACCTAAAGTCTCGTACGCAAGCTGGGACGAACTTATCGGTGAATACACCAAACCTTGTGTATTTATACAGATCTATTACACTTCGGGTCTTGACGGAAACAACATCCTCATCATGAAAGAGAAGGATGTAAAGATCATCACCGATCTTATGATGGGTGGAGACGGAACGGCACAGGAAGGAGAGTTATCGGACCTTCACCTCAGTGCGATAAGTGAAGCGATGAATCAGATGATGGGTTCGTCTTCGACATCACTCTCGGCAATGCTCGAAAAGAAGATCGATATCAGCCCGCCCACAGCCAGTCTTGTAGATATCCCTTCCGTTATGGAAGGCGGAAAGATCGCGGAATTCCTTAAAGGTGATTTCGTAAAGGTTTCTTTCAAGATGGAGATAGGAACTCTCATAGACAGTGAGATCATGCAGCTTTATTCGTTTGATTTCGCCAGAGGACTTTACGAGAGATTTATGGAATATGCGGGAGGCGGAAGTTCATCCGAACCTGAACCTGCGAAAGAGCCTGAGAAAAGTCCCGAACCTTCACCTGCGGCGCAGACCGCTCCTCAGGGAATGCCTCAGGGAATGCCCCAGGGTATGCCCCAGGGAATGCCTCAGGGTATGCCTCAGGGAATGCCTTATACGATGCCCGGAACGCCTATGCAGGGTCAGCCTATGCCGTACATGATGGCACCGGTTCAGGATGTAAACATTTCACCTGTACAGTTCCAGCCGTTTACACAGGTTCAATCACCTCTGCTTACCACAGAAAACATAGATCTGCTTCTTGACGTGCCCCTTGAGGTTACTGCAGAGCTCGGACGTACAAGCAAATCGATCAAAGAAATCCTTGATTTCTCGCCCGGAACCATTATCGAACTTAACCGCCTTGCAGGAGAACCCGTAGATGTGCTCGTTAACGGTAAGTTCGTTGCGAGAGGTGAAGTAGTGGTTATTGAGGAAGCTTTTGGTATAAGAGTAACGGAAGTTATTAAATAAAATGGTGTTTTTACTTGCGGATAATGTAAAGAACGAAATTGTATTCAACAGCTCGAACAGCACACTTAAGCTGATCGGGCTGATACTCTTGTGTATAATTATAATTGTAGCCTGTTATTACACCACACGTTTTATCGGCAAGAGAAGCCAGGGCGGACAGGGGGCTTCGGGCGGCAGAAATATAAAAACGATTGAAACTGTCCGAGTTACCCAGAACAAGTATCTTCAGCTCATAAAATGCGGTGAT
>JAILKT010000027.1 GCA_024693545.1 Lachnospiraceae bacterium | reverse complement strand
ATTTCACATAAGCTTAACGAGGTTACTTATGTTGCCGACAAAGCAACGATCCTCAGAGACGGAGCTACGATCGAAACACTTACAAAGGGTGTTGATGACATGTCTGAGGCAAGGATCATCAAAGGGATGGTCGGACGAGAGCTTTCGAACCGGTTCCCGGGAAGAACTCCGAAGATCGGCGAAACGATGCTCGAGGTTAAGAACTGGAGTGTATATCATCCGATCTACAGCGAGCGTAAGGTTGTCGACAATGTAAGCTTTAATGTTAAAAAAGGTGAGATAGTAGGTATATCGGGACTTATGGGTGCCGGGCGTACGGAGCTTGCCATGAGCCTTTTCGGCAAGAGCTACGGCGTTGATATTTCAGGGGAGCTGTACATTAAAGGCAAAAAAGTTGAACTTGACAGCGTAAATAAAGCGATCAAAAACAAGTTTGCTTACGTTACAGAAGACAGAAAGGGTAACGGCCTTATCCTTTCGAACTCCGTTAAGATGAACACTACGATCGCAAATCTCGACGGAGTCTGCAGACACGGCATTATCGACAAGGACAAGGAATATGCCGTCGCTGTAGAATATAAAGATAAACTTGCAACAAAGTGTCCTACGGTTGAACAGAATGTAGGAAACTTAAGCGGTGGAAACCAGCAGAAGGTTCTTCTTGCAAAGTGGATGTTCGCGGATCCCGATATACTGATCCTCGACGAGCCCACACGTGGTATTGATGTAGGTGCAAAGTACGAGATCTACTGTATCATGAACAATCTTGTTGCCGAAGGAAAGTCGGTTATCATGATTTCATCTGAAATGCCCGAGATTCTGGGTATGTGCGACCGTATCTACGTTATGAGTGAAGGAAAGATGGTTGCCGAGATGCCCGGTTCCGAAGCTACTCAGGAAAAGATCATGTCACATATCCTGAGCGTTGCGGGTTAAAGAAAGAGAGGTTGGATAATAATGAAAAACAAAGCTCAAACCATGGATTTCGTTAAGAAATATGCCATGATAATCGTACTTGCTCTTGTTGTGATCTTCTTCACGATCATGACGGGCGGAAATATCCTTCGTCCGATGAACATAAGCAGTTTGATCTCTCAGAATGCTTACGTGTTCATCCTTGCGACCGGTATGCTGCTCTGTATCCTCACCGGAGGTAACATCGATCTTTCTGTTGGATCGGTTGTCTGCTTCGTCGGTGCGGTAGGTGCGGAACTCATGATGACGTTCCATGTGAACATTTATCTTACGATACTCATCATGTTTATTCTCGGAACCGCGATCGGTGCATTCCAGGCATTCTGGATCGCATTCGTACGTATCCCTCCGTTCATTGTAACACTTGCGGGTATGCTCGTGTTCAGAGGACTCAGTAACGTTGTTCTTGACGGACTTACGGTTTCTATCGCGGATAAAGAGGATTTCGTTTATATCTTCGGCGGCGGCGCAAACTGCTACATACCCGATGTCTTCGGTGTAGATGGTATCAACCTCACTTGCCTTGTTGTGGCCGCTGTTATGGCTGTGATCTTCCTTGTGGTACAGCTTCACAAGAGAAACGTTCGCATCGGTAAAGGCTTCGATGTTGAGAAGGCGGTTCCTTTCTATATTAAGAATATTGTTATCGCAGTAGTCATCGTTGCTTTCGGTACAGGCCTCGCACTTCACAAAGGTATTCCGACAGTCCTTATCTGGCTTGCGGTTGTGATCCTTGTTTATCACTACATTACATCGAACACCCGTGTCGGCCGTTACTTCTACGCAGTGGGCGGTAACGAAAAAGCAACAAAGCTTTCCGGTATCAATACCAACAAGGTTTACTTCCTTGCTTACACGAACATGGGCTTCCTTGCAGCTCTTGCGGGAATGGTAACCATCGCACGTCTTACATCGGCACAGCCCACATACGGACAGAACTACGAAATGGATGCCATCGGCTCCTGCTTTATCGGTGGTGCTTCGGCATACGGCGGAATCGGAACGGTTCCCGGCGTTATCATCGGTGCGACACTCATGGGTGTCATCAACCTCGGTATGTCGCTTATGGGCGTTGACCAAAGCATGCAGAAGGTTGTTAAGGGTCTCGTTCTTCTTGCAGCCGTAATCTTCGACGTAGTATCAAAGCGTGGCGGCAAGCTTATCGCCGAGTAATAAGAAAAAAAGACTGTTTCGACTTTGCAATAAAACTGTTTTTTTCATGAGAAAGAACACCCGGGATTTTGATTCCGGGTGTTCTTTTTATGTGTTCTTTTCTTTGTTGTGGTTACCGGCTTGATGTTGCGTAACAATTCGGATACAGCCGGTTGTTTACT
>JAILKT010000019.1 GCA_024693545.1 Lachnospiraceae bacterium | reverse complement strand
CTGTCGGATCTTCTTGAAGGATCGGGCTATACGGTTGAAAGGATAGAAGATTTTTCCGACGCCTATTCGCAAATGGAGGCATCGGACGCGGACCTTGTGTTACTTGACATAAGTCTTCCGGGTGAGAACGGGGAAGCCCTTTTGCAAAAGTACCGCAAGACCAAAGAGACACCCGTGATCATGCTTACGAGCAGAACAGGTGACCTTGATCAGGTCCTTTCGATGAGTTACGGGGCTGATGATTATGTGACAAAACCCTACAATCCGACAATACTTCTCCTGCGCATATCGGCAATACTCAAGAGAACTGCAAAAACCGTTCAAAAGCAGATGTATAAGGATATAGAGGTGAGTTTTGTAAAAGGCAGCCTTGTAAGAGGAACTGACGAGCGGGTACTCACAAAGAACGAGATGATCATATTCGGGGTGCTGCTCGATCGTCAGGGTGAGATCGTTTCGCGCGACGAGCTGATGACGGCGTTATGGGACAGTGATGAGTATATTAACGACAATGCCTTATCGGTTAATATCAGCAGGCTGCGCAACAAACTTGCCGAACTCGGGGTCGAAGACGCGATAGAAACGCGCAAGAAACAAGGGTATCTGCTCAGATAAGAGGCGAAGCCGGCTTGACGGATCCGCCGGCGGTCATCAAGGATAAAAACAGAGGTTGAAGCAAATGACTTTATCGGGATTTATCAAAGACAGGATTTTGGGATATGTGATAAGGATTACGGCGCTGGTCATGATCGTTATTTTTATGTTTGCGTTTAAGCTTCAAGTGCAGGCTATCACAGCGGTGATCACGGTGCTCGTTATCGCTGTGGTTTCTTTTGAAGCATGGGAATACTGTCGGAAAAAGAATTTCTATAACAGGGTAATGAAGGCCCTTGAAGATATTGATAAGAAATATCTTGTTTCCGAAATGTTTGATAAGCCCGGTTTTTATGAGGGAGATATACTCGTTGAGGTATTGAATGAAAGCAATAAGTCGATGGCTGAGAATGTTGCGAAGTATAGGCGTAAGAGCAAAGAGTTCAGAGAATATATCGAGATGTGGGTTCATGAGGCAAAACTGCCGCTGGCCACAATGAGGCTGATGTGTCACAACAACCCCGGTATCGAAAACAAGATGGCGGTTCAGCTCGGAAGGATAGACGATTATATCGAAAATGTTTTGTATTACGCCCGCAGCGAAAACGCAGAACAGGATTATGTCATTAAGGAAGTATCTTTAAAGAAAACGTTCGGGAATGTTGCGGTTAAAAACCGTGAAACGCTGCAGATGATCGATGCGGTGATCGAGACGGACGGCCTTGACATTGGCGTTATGACCGACGGAAAGTGGCTTGAGTTCATATTCGGGCAGCTCATGGCAAACAGCATAAAATATTATTCGCCCGAGAGGCAGCTCATCATAAGCGTCAGAGCCGAAAAAACGGATGATCGGATCACCGTGTATTTTAGGGATAACGGTATCGGAATAGATGCGGCCGATCTTCCGAAAGTTTTTGAAAAATCATTTACGGGGCAGAACGGAAGGAAGGATTCAAAGTCCACGGGCATGGGCCTTTATATTGTTAAAAATCTTTGCGAACGTCTTGAACACGGGATTACGATCGAATCTGTGAAAGATGAATATACGGAAGTGAAGCTCGTATTTACAAAAAATGACTTTTACAGAATGTAAGCGGGCCGGATGACAGAATCCGAAATGTCAGGGGTAAAGAGACCCGGGCGCGATTGGATGACCGGGGATTCCCGTGCATAGTCCTAAAGTTACAAAATTGTAATGTTGTGTAAGATAGAAAAAACGACAACCACGAGAAATTCCGTTAAAGTGTAAGCCATGATACACACATATAGGCGTGTGTAACGGCAGGAACGCAAGCGAGCGCCCGCCCGTTTGTGCGGAACGGTAAAATCGAAAGGAGCAAAATACTTTTATGGAATTACTTAAGGTAGAACAGATTGAAAAATATTACGGAAACAAGTCGAGTCTGACAAAGGCAGTCGATGACATTTCTTTCAGCGTAGACGAAGGCGAATTTGTAGCCATCATGGGCGCGTCGGGAAGCGGTAAGACAACACTTCTTAACTGCATCTCAACGATCGACCGTGTGACGTCGGGACACATATATCTTGATAACGAAGATGTTACAAAAATTAAGGGCAAGGCACTTAACCGTTTCAGGCGTGAAAAACTCGGATTTATCTTTCAGGATTTCAATCTTCTTGATACGCTTACGGGATATGAGAACATTTCACTTGCACTTTCAATCCAGAAGAAATCAATCAGCGCAATGGACAGTGTAATAAAGGATATTGCCGCCAAGCTTGGGATCGGCGAAATCCTTAATAAATATCCCTACCAGATGTCGGGCGGTGAAAAACAGCGTGTAGCGTGCGCCCGCGCGATTGTCACCGAACCGAAGCTTATTCTTGCGGATGAGCCTACGGGTGCACTTGATTCAAAGTCATCCAGGATGCTGCTGGAGCGTTTTGAGTTTCTTAACAAAGAACTCGGCGCAACGATCATGATGGTAACACATGACAGCTTTTCAGCAAGTTATGCCGGACGTGTGATCTTCCTCAAGGACGGAATGATCTTTGCTGAGATAATCCG
>JAILKT010000007.1 GCA_024693545.1 Lachnospiraceae bacterium | reverse complement strand
CGATAGTACGAGAGGATGTTGAAACAGTGTGGAAGATGCAGGTGGAGGCATTTTCCGATCTTTTGGAGAAATACCAGGATTATGATATGAGCCCTGCGGCTGAAAGCATAGATAAAGTATTAGCAAGGTATGAGCAGCCGTGGACTACATATTTCTTCATTATGGCTAATGATGAGAAAGTAGGAGTGATCCGTGTTGTTGATAAGAAGGACGGGAACAGAAAGCGTATCTCTCCTATTTGGATCATGCCTGAGTATCGAAATAAAGGATATGCGCAGCAGGCAATACTTGCGGCAGAGAAAAAATATGGATCAAACCATTGGTGTCTGGATACCATTTTACAGGAAAAAGGTAATCTCCATCTTTACGAGAAACTTGGCTATCATCAGACGGGTAGAATTGATAATGTAAATGACAAAATGGATATCGTGTATTACGAAAAAGATTGAGGAAAGGAATCGGACATGCAGCTTGACGAAAAGAGCCCTCAGATGCAGTTCATAAAGAAGCAGTAACGGAAGGAGCCGGTATGACATCAGATGATCAAAATGATTTCGATGAGAGAGATGATGAAGATTATTACTTCTACGAGAACCTCGATAAAGATGACAGATCGACTCAAACGAGAGGGCATGGGCATGCCATAGGGTTCTTTGTGTTTATAGTGCTCGTGATCGTCTTTATTGTATGGTTGGCGAGCCGATGACTTTTAAGGAGGATTCCATTGGAACATGGAATATACATTGATAAGGTCGAGCAGGCGAACTATCGCGATTGAAGTGAAGCCTGATGCGACGATAGTTGTAAGAGCACCGCGCAGAGCTTCCGTGAGGGAAATAGAGCGGATTGTTGCGGCAAAGGAAGGCTGGATCAACAAGCATATCGAAAAGATGAAACAAAGAAAGGCGCAGCTTGAGGAATCGGGTGCTGCGCCTTTGAGCGATGAGGAGATACGTGAGCTTGCAAAAAAGGCTGCGGCATATATACCGGAGCGTGTGAGATATTATGCGGGGATCATGGGCGTCAGTTACGGACGGATCACTATCAGGAAGCAGAAGACGTTGTGGGGAAGCTGCAGTACCAAGGGCAACCTGAATTTCAATTGCCTTCTGATGCTGAAAACGCCGGACCTTATAGATTATGTGGTGGTGCATGAGCTGTGTCACCGTAAACATATGAATCATTCGAAAGCGTTCTGGGAGGAGGTCGGGAAGGTGATGCCCGATTACCGCGAACGCAGGAGAAGTCTGAAAATGGTATCCGAGGCAATATTGTAACCCGGTCACGATTTGGGCGAGAAAACGGCTACGGAAAAGCCCCGGCCATAGCGACGGGGGTAGGGTGTCATGGTACCCGAGGGACGGGGGTTTGGTGTCATGGTATGTAACGGCACTTTATGCGGAATGGACGTGGGAAAGATATGTTAAACGGAAGAGATAAGGTCTGCAAAAAGAGAACATTGACTAAAAAACTGATTACTGCACTGGGAATTATTCTTCTTGTTGTACCCATGGTTTTGTGCACCGGGGAGCCGATCTGCGCGGCAGCGGCGTCTCTTCCCCGCTACAAAAGAGAAGAAGACGGGGTATGGCGTCTGAAGAGTAGAAAAGGAAAGAACTCAAAGAAAGACGACAAGACGGAGCTTAAAACTCAGGAAGAGCAGAATGAAATACACGGACAAAAGACCGCAGTTTGCATGTTTACGGGCGATCTTATGTGCCTCAAAGGACAACAATACGATGCCGGAAAAAAGGGAAGGTACGACTTCTCACCATCTTTCAGTTATGTGAAGCCGATCTTTAAGACGTCGGACTTTGTATGCGCAAATCTGGAAACGCTCATATCGGAATCGAATCCACTTACAAGAAATCAGCTTGAGGAAAACGAACAACCACAGTGCAACGGCCCCAAGGCTTATCTTAGTGCGCTGAAAAAAGCCGGATTCGATATGCTCGTTACGGCGAACAACCATACCTGCGACTGGGGTCCCGAAGGGATCACTGAAACAAAGAAGCAGCTCGACGAGACGGGATTTGCCAATGTCGGTACACATTACAATGCGGAGGGTGATGCGGCAGGCGAGAGGTTTTCTGTATTTGATGTCAATGGCATTAAAATCGCTGTTCTTTCGTATACTCACCATATGAATCAACGGGCCAAGATGACATCGGACGAAATGACTGCGATGGTCCATCTTTTCTCGAAAGAGGCTGTAAAGAGCGATATCGCTGACGCGAGGGAAAAAGGGGCCGATTTTGTGGTCGTTTACCTTCACTACGGCTCGGAAAATGTGCTTGAAGCAAACAGCACGCAGGTCAGAGACAGCGATTATGTTGCTGAGGCCGGGGCTGATCTTATCATCGGCTCTCATCCGCATTGTCTTCAGCCGTGTAAGTATATAAAAACGTCAGATGGGCGTAAGGTCCTTTGTATGTATTCTTTGGGGAATTTTGTTTCGTCAATGGCAAGGGACATAAATAATGATACGCTCATCCTCAGAGTCGAGATAACCAAAAAAACAGAAAAGAAAAAGACCACGATTAAAATGACTGATGCGTCATACATCCCGTGCAAGGTTATGGCGAGGAACGGCGCACAATTTGTCGTAACGCCCACAAATGCAGAGCTTAACGGCGGTATCAGGGGGAAATCTCTGAGCGAGGCCCGTGAGAGGATCGGAGCTGTCATGGGCGGAGTTATCCCCGAATACAGCGTCAAACAGTAATGGGGATTATTGCCTCATAACAGAAGTCTTCGGACTTGTAATGAGCACCGGCGTAGGAACCGACATGCATGATGATCCTGGGAGGCTCGGAAGGTTTCAGCTCGCGTTTGCCGAATTCTTCCCAGAAATCCTTGCAGAGCTTGGGGATGACATTGAATCCTCCGAATTCGATAATGGAGAAAGCTTTTGTTTCGGAGAAAAAACGCATATGTGGATCTTGAGCGGAGGTCGGCACTACCGGAATGCAGAGCGTATACCTGATCCCGGAGTCCTTATAAGTCGCCCATACATTGGGATCTTCATAAACAGCGAAAAGAGGCTTGCTGCCAAGCATCTGATAGCCTTCGGAGACGCATTGCTCATGAACAAGGTAGTTACGTTTCGCTATTTCTTCGGGAGAATAAACAGTGATATCGGTACAATAGCAGGATACCGACGGGATCGTAACGATAGCTCCCGAATGGCTTTGATCGTGATTATGGCGGAATTCGTAATCGTCAAGGAAACGTTCAAGCATGTTAAGCTTCTGGCGCTGAACATCAAGAAATTCTTTACTGTCTACACGCTCATAGTATAAGTCGACAATCTCTTTCTTGGACAACCCGATCGCCTGCATTCTTTGATACTGGCCTATTACAGTTATGTTCTGCAGATCATAATAACGGTAACCGTTCTCCGGATTGACGTGATAAGGTTTTAAAAATCCAATCTCTTCCAAGCGGAACAGTGATGTACGGCTGATCCCGCATGCATGGCAAACTTCTGCGCTTGTAAATATTTTTCTGTTGTCGGGGAATATCATGATGTTTTCCTGCCTCTTTTGATTTACCAGGGGTGGTAATGTTTTAATTATATTTGTCTTTTGCCCTAAGGTCAAGGACGAGACTTGAATATACAGGTTAATATTTTTATACGGAAAAAATATTTGAGAAAATGTTTTTTTAATTTTTTCGCTTGACTTTACCATGGGTGGTAATGATTTAATATCTTTAGCTTAAAAAGAATTCATCAGGTGGAGACGAACGTAACGTGTTGGTGAATCAAAGCTAGGTGGGTAGGAGTAGGAATATAGATATATTCTGAAAAAGGAGCGTCTTCGAAAGATGATGCTCTTTTTGTGTGTATTTGAAAATACACCAAATCATAAGCCTATTTATTGAGAGAGGAAGACGTGGGAGGAAAAATCATGAACAGGAAAAGAATACAAGAGTTTATTGCGCTTATTATGGTATTTGCCTTGATAATCGGGCTTGTGCCTGCGGGGAACTACAAGGCTGAAGCCAATTCAGGAGGTTCGGGAAGTTCTTCGAATGGTTTGAATGGTTCGTATGATTCGGAGGGATACTACCTTGTTAATTCGTGGCAGGGATTGCAGACTGCGATCAACAACGGAATAAGCAAGATAAAATTGAATGATAGTATAACGGCAGGATCGAGCGATTCGCCTATTGTTGTAAACAAATTGACTACAGCAACAAGCGAACCGTCTATGACTGCAAGCGGATCGGCTATGACTGCAAGCGGATCGGCTATATCCGCAACCGGAGCGGCTATTACCATTGATTTGGGTGGTCATACGATCGATCGAGGTCTGCATAGGAACGATGCCCAGTACAATGGTTTTGTTCTGAAAGTGGCTTCGGGCGCGTCTCTCGAGATTAAAAACGGAACAATAGAAGGTGGACATAACACCGAAAACGGGGGCGGAATCCGTGTTGAAGGCGGAACGTTATTAATGGAGAATGTTAAGCTATTTAATAATGGTTCCGAAAAAAATGGTGGAGGAATCTATATTGAAAACGGTCGGCTATCAATAAAGAATACAGGTGCGGGTACAACAAGCGGAATTACTGACAATTTTTCCTATGGTGATAAAGGTGGAGGAGGAATCTATGTTGGAAAAGGTTGTAATGAGATAATACTGGATAACTGTGATATAGCGATTAATCATGCTAAGAGTGGTACGGGGATATATGCGGAAGAAGGCAATGTGCTTAAAATTACGGGAAAATCTTGCATTAACAGCTATACTGATCCATATAATTATAATACAATAGCCGGCATATATGCAGACGGGCGTATCACGATTGATGTTTCCGGATTGAAAAAATCAACGAATACAGCTAGTAATAATCGGATTAATTTCGGCGGAGATTTGAGCAAGTACGAGTTCAAGGGCATTAACAACGAGAATTTGGATCTTATTTTGTTTTTGGATCATAGTGATGTTAGATGGAATAGTGATAAGGGATTATTTGAAGACAAGAAGAAACAGAATATCTCAGTTGATTCCGATAAAATCGATATGATAAAAAACGAAACGGCTAAAATAGAAGTTATAGAGGCTGTGGGAACAGTAGACTATATTGTTGAGGCTAAAGCTCAAGGTATAATAACCGTAGCCACGAATGGAGCTATTGAAGCAATCGGAGTGGGACCTGCGATAGTTACAGTCTATGCCGAAGAAACTGAAGAATATAAAAGATCAAATAATATATCAGTTAAAGTAACCGTTTATGAGGGAACTTCGACATTGACAGCGACGCCTGCAGCTATTACAGGGATTACTTATGACGGTAGAGCTCGGGAGCTTATCCAAAATGCCGGTACAGCTACCAACGGAACGGTGTTTTATAAGCTCGAAAAAGTAGGATCAAATACATCGAATACGTCTGCACCTGAGTTTATCAGTAACGATGGTTCTGTTGTAGATGACTGGAAAGAAAATGCAAGTGATATCAAGGCAACTGATGCCGGATCCTATAAGGTTTGGTACGCAGTATTAGGTAACTCGAATTATAAACACATCGAACCTCAAAGTATTGACGTTATAATAGCTATGGCCGATCAGAGTATTACGGCTAGTGATATCAACATGGCATACGGTGGTGAGAAAGCTCGAATAAATGTCTCAGGGGATCATGGAACAGTTAGATACGAAGTGACAGAGGGCACAGACGTTATAAGCGTAGACACAAGCGGAAATATTACTGCAAATAAGGCAGGAACTGCGAAAGTAAAAGTGACTGCTTCAGGAAACGATAATTACAAAGCATCAGATGAGTTAACCGTTACTGTAACCGTTAACAAAGGAACACCGTCGATGACAGCGACGCCTGCAGCTATTACAGAGATTAAATATGACAATCAAGAACATGTGCTTATCAATGCCGGTACAGCTACCAACGGAAAGGTGTATTATAAGCTCGAAAAAGTAGGATCAAATACATCGAATACGTCTACACCTGCGTTTATCAGTAACGATTGTTCTGTTGTAAATGGCTGGAAAGAAAATGCAAGTGATATCAAGGCAACTGATGCCGGAACCTATAGGGTTTGGTACGCAGTAAAAGGTAACACGGGATATAACAATATCAATCCTCAAAGTATTGATGTTACAATAGCAAGGGCGAATCAGAATGTTACGGTTGCTAATTCAGTAATGAAAGGTTTTAGTGAAGGAAGCTATAATGTAACTGTCAGTGGCATTCAGGGAAATGCAGCAAAGACATTTACATCGAGCAGCAGTGAGGTAGCTACTGTTGATAACAATGGTAAAGTTACTTTCATTAAAGACGGAAACGTTACAATTACTCTTAATGTGGCAGAAACTGTAAATTATAACAGCTGCAAAAAAACAATATCACTTACGATCAATAAAAGTGATGTAACGTCAACAGCCCCGACATCTAAAGAGTTAACATATAACGAAAGCGAACATGTGCTTATCAATGCCGGTACAGTTACCAACGGAACGATGTATTATAAGTTAGAAGAATCAAATACAGTGAATTCGTCTACACCTGTGTTTACTGGAGACGAT
>JAILKT010000158.1 GCA_024693545.1 Lachnospiraceae bacterium | reverse complement strand
GGCGTATATTTCGAAGCCTGCATATTTCTGATCCTTCGCAGAACCTGAACATGATCGAATCCGTTTCCGGTATGCATCACGATAGCATCCGGATTAATATGAATAATACTGTTAAATGCTGCCAGTGGCGAATCTGCAACGCTTATCTCAAAATCCGCACCACAGTGCATCCCCATTCCCGTAGTAAGTTCGGGATCATTTATAACTAATAGCTGAATCATACGAGTCCTCCTATCAGGAAACGATCTCCGATCGTCTCCGCCGTCTTGCCGTACACACACTCCGTGTGTCAGCTTGTCCCCTTGTATTTCTTAAGGGCATGGAGTACACCGTCTTTATCCTCTTCAAGGAGAGATCGGCGCATCTCATCTATAAACGCCTCCGTCTTATCCGGGAGATTAAAGAATGCCAATACTTCAAAAAGATCCGACGCGTCTTCGAAACGTCCCTCCAAGACGCATTCCTTTATCTCCTCGAAGGAATGGTCGATCTCATCATCCCCTGCGATAAGTCCTTCCTCCTTATCGATCTGCTTTACGATTGTTTTAAGATCTTCGATGAATTTGCCGTAATCATCGGCGAGGACCATACCGTCTTCAATAACACCATGACGTTTGCCCGATCTGCATCGTGTTTCGAGCTCCCTTGCTCTGTTAGCAAGTTCCATGGCTCCGACGGTTGCGAAATTGTTCTTAAGCGCATGTATCTCGGTAAGGAACCTCTCATAATCCCTTTCCTGCATGAGCCTTTCAAGCTGAAGCCTCTTTTCATCACCATGGCGGCAGACAATCCTGACTGCCTCCCTGTACTGTTCCTCATCATCGCCGCAGTTACGCATACCTATAACGGTGTCAACATACGGCGGCATGAATTCTTTGATGTTAGCCAATCGATCACCCCTTTGCAGTCCCAGCTGATTGTTTCACCCCAAAAAACAGTTGATTGTTTTAACTTTTCCGCTTACGCCTCCGGATTTCTCTTTTTCCTTACATATGTACAGAATCTGTAACAGAGATCATAGTACGTTTTTTCCTCCGATTCCTCGCTGCACTCCCATTCCGGATCATCATCGAGGTTAGGCAGGAACGAATCCGCTGCAAATTCATAATCAATCTTGGTTATGAATGCGATATCACATCTGTCGATGAACTGTTCATAAACGCTCTGTCCTCCTATGATATAAACCTCATCACTTTCACGTTCTTTCAGCAGTTCCTCAAGCTCTTCTTTACCGTGAACAACAACGGCATCACGATTTGTGTAAGAATGATCTCTTGTGAGTATGATGTTCTCGCGCTCCGCAAGCGGCCTTCCGCCGGGAAATGTATCGAGTGTCCGGCGTCCGAGCACTACAGTCTTTCCGACTGTCTCATTTTTGAAAAATCTTTGGTCCGAGGGTATGCTGACAAGTAACCTGCCCTTATATCCTATCCCCCAGTTGTTATCCACGCTTGCTATCAGTTTCATTCCATCGGCCTTCCCGTTTATAAAATGCAAAAAACGTTGATAATCAGCGAAAAGCTTGCGGTTATTTTAGCATAAAAACATTACAATTACAATATACACGCGAAATATATTGCTTTTTGTAATGTATGCAAAAATATTACAAAAGAAAATATCAGAATATGAAAAAGCGTGTAAACTCAACAGTTTACACGCTCTTAAGATTAGCGGAGAAAATGGGATTTGAACCCATGCGACGCTATTAACGTCCTACTCCCTTTCCAGGGGAGCCCCTTCAGCCTCTTGGGTATTTCTCCTAGCACTCTGATCATGGTGTCACTTTCGATACCTGAGTATCATTCCGGGACACGCCGGATATATTTATTTATAACGAATGCGGAAACCTCTCGGCTTCCGCATTCAGCGGAGAATGTGGGATTCGAACCCACGGTCCCTTGCGGGATCACTGGTTTTCAAGACCAGCGCCTTCAACCACTCGGCCAACTCTCCTTTTTAGCAGTTCCTGAGCGGAGCTTCAACCCTTCCTGCTCTGCCTTGAACACGCAATGATTATAGTATCATGAGGTTTTTTGATAGTCAAGTTTTTTTTCTGTATATATCCCCATAAATTCTTAATACTTTTCTTGAAATACCCATAATAAGTTTGCTTTACTCACTAGCTAATTTCAATTATAATTAACACAAATATGCTTACAGGAGGTCTATTTTCAGATGAATTCAACCGAAATCGAGATCAGGAGAAAAAAACATGTCGATGCGGTTACCCGCAATTACGACTCTGTACTCCACCTGATCTATACTATTGTTTCTTTGGTATTTTTGGCATATCTGCTCTACTTTGTTATCAGCGGTATCGTGTCATCTGATTTTTCTTACACGGACAAGGCAAAAGAGCTTAAAGCTTCTCAGGATTCGGATTCTATTTTCGTTTCCATTTTCCTGCTTACACCTTTTTGCATCTGGCGTCTCCTCAAGAGCATCTCTTCCCTTATACTTTATATTACGGGACGCAGCGCTGCAAGAAAAGGAACACCGATCCGTAAGACCGGTATTTCCTTCACCTCTTCATTCAGTGGCGGCGAAGGCATAACTCTTATAGCGGTTCTTGCACTCGGCGGATTCTACACGATCCTTATGAGTTATTCATTTTATGCCGCAATCGACAAAAAGACAAAAATTGCACTTTACGGACCGATCGAGTCCTACCTTTCTTTTGCCATCTTTATCATCGTAATGTCGCTTGCCGTTGTTGCAGTTATGTACATTAAATCATCCGCTTCGACAATGTCGCTCATTCTTGAAAACAAGGATACTTACAAAAAGATATCTCCCATTCCCGGATATATCTGCTTTGTTATGGCAGCACTCGCCATTATCATTCCTTTCATTTTCAATCCTTCGTACTTCAATATTACGGCTGATCTGATCAAAAACAACGGGCGCCTCGTCACCCTGTTAAATATGGTTTACAGTGACGGATTCCTGACTGTTCCTTTTATCATTCTTCTCGTACTCTTTGTTGCTAAGTACATTATCGGAGGTCTTGTGTATTTAAAAGCTTCCAAAGCGGGCATTTCCGACACAAACTATGTTTCCGGCGGAGAAATTGCTGCGTGAGCTACCCGGCAATTATATTACGAACGGCCGCTTATGATACCGCTCCGGCTACGGCCGGCTCTTCCCCCGACGTTTAAGTAATGCAGGCACGATCCGGCTTACAATACCCGAAATGATTATTATGAGCGCGATCCATTGTGATGTGCTGAGAGGACCGAAAAATCCGCGGGCCGCGTCACCGCGCAGAAACTCAAGATTAAATCTTACAAAACTGTAAGTCATCAGATAATAAAAGGAGAGCTTCGGGCTCTTCTTTTTTTGCTCCATTTTCTTCTCGATACAGAGAAGGGCAAAAAACATAAGGAATTCAAATGCGGACTCAACGAGCTGAACAGGGAACCTTCTTACATCGTTCACAACGAAACCGAAGTGCTCTACCTCAATCCCGTAACAACATCCGGCACAGAAACACCCGATCCTTCCGAATCCATGAAAAAACGCAAATGCCGGAGTAAAAAAGTTCAGCACGGGATGAAGCGATGCTCTGATCACTTTGCAGCGCACGATCAGTCCCGCATATGCGCCGAGTACTCCTCCGAAAAACACATATCCGGCTTCCACCAGTTCTTCTATATATCTCTCACTTCCGGCATGGATCCCTGCCAGGTACGGCAGTCTCGAAATAAAGAATACCAGCTTCGAGCCTATGATCAGTCCCACAAGCGCCGATACTATGAACCATGCTATGTTCTTTCTGTCATACCCGATCCTGTCGGCCCTCAGAACCGCAAATGTGGATGCTGCCGCTACGCCGACGGCACACATAATGCCGTATGTCGATAATCCAAATATTTCAGGGCACATTTTTCTCCGTTTCCCGAGTGCTTTGCATTTACGCGCAAACGCCCGCGCCGTATATTCATTTAATGATCTCGGCCAGATATTTGTCTGCAAGTTCAGCGCTCACTCCCTTGAGACTTGCAAATTCCGAAGCCACAACAGCAGTTCTGCCCGCCAGCCTCGACTTAAACTTCTCTACCCTTCTCTTCCATGTCGGGTAGGCGATGTAATAAACCGCCCCGCTCGGATCGTCGACAGCACTCCACCTGTCGCAGCTGCGTTCCATGTCGTGATCGATCTTCGCCGTAAACGAATCAACGATCGGTATAACGCTCTTTTCCGACAATACCGTCGTAAAGAGCAGCTGCATCCTTGAGAGGAAAAATTCCATAAAATCAGGATTTTCGAGCAGCTTATATACGAGCGCATTAAACGTATACAGCCCCCTGTTATACCTTCCGAGCAGGAATGATGATCCACCCGAGCCGTTGTCATTGAGCGTCAGGTCAAGATCATACAACGCATATCTCCACTTATCGTCTCCTGCCTTGTAAACACGCACATTATCGGGATCGATATTATCCAGCCATATCTGAATGATATAGTAATCCGCAACGCTTTCAAGAGAAACCGCAGATGCCACATGATCGTAAGCTTCTTTGTTTTTCAGATCGTTTTTATCTATATAATCCCACAGGTCGAGCCACTCTTTTCCCGCACTTCCGGATTTGATCTCTCTGTTCTGTTCTATGAGCGTTACATCTTCATCATCACACCCGTAATGAGACGCGATCATACTCGCGTCGATATGCTCACGTATATAGTAAAGACCGCGATATTCCCCGTCAATGTAAAGATTTACCGGACGGCAGCGCGTAGTGAGCACCTCGTTTACAAGCTTTCCCTGTCGGAGTATTATCGGAACGAGCTCATCCTTCATCATGATATCCTCGTTGTCCTGCGAGCCGCCCCGCAAAACAAGCGAGTCAAAGCTGTCTGTGTCAAGGTCGTCAAACACCTTAAACCTAAGCCTGCTCTCCCCGTATTTTTTTGAGAACTTAAGTCTGTAGCTTTTCTTTTCGTATAAAACGCTGGTGTTGCCGTTTGCCTTCATTCCGCATGTTTCGTCAAAAACCTTATTTCCTTCGTGATACATCGCAACGCTTATCGGATAAGTGATCTTCTTTTTCGGATGGGCGTTAAGATCGGAAAAATCGCCGTCTGCGATCCCGACGCACAGATCATCAAGCGTGGCATCCGGTTCTCCGACGAAGTACGTATATGACGCAGTCTCCGAAGGTATTTCAGGGTCTTCATCCGCCACTGCAAGCACACGTATGGTAGCGGTCTTTTTCACCTCTATCGGTTCGTTATATTTCCTCGACGATGTACCCGGCATACTGCCGTTCGTTGTGTAATACAGCGTTGTTCCGTCACATGGCGTAAATGTAACATAAACGGGTCCTTCACTTCTCGTTCCGTCCTTCGGTGAGACACCCGGAAGGACAGATTCCACATTTCCGAATTCATTGGCACCTCCGAAGGTGAGGCGTCCCGTCAGCTCAAACTCTCCGTTGCCGTTTCGTGCATAACCCATGTTCCTTTCGAGTTTCGGCACATCCACCGTTTCAGCGATATCTCCGTCCCCTTTTGTCAGGACGATCGTTTCTCCGGAAGCCGATATTTTAAATGGCAGTTCGTTGCTTTCGATATCGGCGCCGTCACCCACGCAGTAAAAGACCGCAAATCCGCCTTTTTCAATACTTCCTTTAAGACGCGCCTTCATGGGATCGGACAGGCTGTCAGAGATATGATATTCCTCCAGATCCACATCCTCTTCGGATATGTTTGCCAGCTCTATCATGTCGCAAAACTTTCCGTTATGCTCCATGTATTTCGAGTTTGAAGAAAGTATTTCGCTTATGACTACCGGCCCGAGCCGGCGCACATTTTCGCCCTCTCCGGCGGCTTCAGCAGCTCCTGCGCCATCTGTTTGCGTGGCGGCTCCCGCTCCTTCTCCGGCAGCCGTCTGCCCTGCTGCAGGAATTTGTTCTACATCCGTAGTAGAAATCTTTGTGTCACCTTCATAACCTTTATCTGCCCGGATGTCCGAAACATCGGCAGAGTTTTTTACTACATGTGTAGTATTAATCTCATTGTTTCCGCACCCTGCAATTAACAGGCTCGCTAAAATCACACATGTAAGAAGTGTTCTTTTTTTCTTTGAACTCTTTTCTGTCATCTGTTTAAACTATCCATATCTTATTATTCCCTTTGATCACGGCACTTCCGAAGTCATCAGCCATTTTCACGTTTACATCTCGGCGCTTTTTACCATGCACTCCGCCAGTTCGAAGTCTGTCGGATATGTCAGCTTAAAGTTTCTCCTGTCACCTTCCACAAATTTGATCTGCACACTGCCGTCATATTTCATAACCGCCTCGGCATCATCTGTAACGGGACTCCTGAGTTTTTCATAGGCGTCGCAGATAAGCCCCGCTTCAAAGCCCTGCGGTGTCTGAACCAGCCTGATCTTCTCTCTTTCAAAGGTAACAACACCTTCGTCACCTTCCAGTCTTATCGTGTCTGCCGGAGTAACGGCGGGAACGACGGCTCTCTGCCCGCTTTCAAGCTCAGCGATGATACTGTTTATGAGCAGCGGATTGACAAGAGGTCTCGCCGCATCATGAATAAGAACATTGACTCCGAACCTGCCGACAATCCCGATAGCTTCTTTGATCCCGAGAAAGCTCGATCCGCTTCTCTCCTTTGCTCCCGCGATCACGGCTCTTACCTTTCGAAAATCATATTTTTCGACGATCTCCGTCCGGACAAATTCCTCTTCACCTTCCGAACAAACAACGACGATATCGCTCACATAGCTCTGTTCAAAGGCCATCAGACTATAAAACAGCACCGGATGTCCGAGTAGGAGCCTGTACTGTTTCTTTGTTGTTCCGCCCATTCGCGTGCTGTTTCCCGCAGCAAGTACGATCCCGATGTTTTTCATCTGACCCCCCTAAGCAGTTTAAGTATGTTGTCTTTAGATATGCGTTATCTCGGTTTACGCGGTGATTCCCGGCGTTCACCCTAAATTTTCTGTCCGAGTGCAAGTCCCGGTACGGCATTCAGATCAAGTCCGTGTCGCTTGCCCGCAAGGAAATCATAATGCGCCGCACATCCGATCATGGCCGCATTATCCGTGCACAGCAGAGGTGACGGATAATAAAGTGTTATTCCCTCTTTCTCACAATCATTCTTCATTCGCTCGCGCAGGGCTCCGTTAGCGGCTACACCGCCTGCCATGGCCACTTTCTTATACCCCAGGCTCTTTGCCGCTTCGACCGTGTGCGTAACCAATACATCGACAACCGCCTCCTGAAATGATGCCGCAACATCGGAAACAGTCACTCCCGTTTCGGTATCGATAAGAGCATCGGGATTAAAGTTTGCATCTCCCTCTCTCTTCTCCCTGAGGTCCTTTACGGGTCCTCCCTGTTTCATCGCACAGGAATTGAGATAATTAAGAACTGCGGATTTAAGTCCGCTGAAGCTGAAATCAAAGTCATTGCCGTCCACATGGCCTCTCGGGAATACGATCGCGTCCTTCCTTCCGCCCGCACGCGCACATTTATCTACTTTCGGTCCGCCGGGATACCCAAGTCCGATAGCCCTCGCAACCTTGTCAAACGCTTCACCCGCCGCATCGTCATGCGTGGTTCCTATAAGTCTGTACTTCCCGTAGTCCTCAACGACCACAAGCTCCGTATGTCCGCCCGAAACCACCAGACACAGAAAAGGCGGCTCAAGCTCCTTGTTTTCAATATAGTTGGCTGCAATATGACCTTCTATGTGATGAATGCCGAGTATCGGAAGTCCCGCCGCATAGGCGTAGGCTTTCGCATATGCCACACCGACCAGCAGCGATCCTACAAGACCGGGTCCGGCGGTGACCGCAACAGCGCTCAGCTCTTCTTTTTTCACTCCGGCTTCCTTAAGCGCCGATTCCACGACGGGATCTATCTTTTCTATATGTTTTCGGGATGCGATCTCGGGAACAACACCGCCGTACATCGTGTGTATGTCTATCTGCGAATATATGATGTTCGAGAGGACCTCTCTCCCGTTTCTGACAACCGAAGCCGCAGTCTCGTCGCACGAGCTTTCGATCGCAAGTATCAGTGTTTCTTTCTCACTGCCCGCACTCTGCGCGAGCATTTCATTTTCCTTCATGAGCCCTCCAGCCGATGATCTTAAATTCTCTCTTCTCATCCTCTTCGAGAAGCACTTCTTCAGGGAGTCTTGTATTTGCCTTGCCCTTCAGCGTGAAGTGGAACTCGACATTGGCTCTCTTTTTATTTCCGACCACGGTATATTCAACATCCTCTGCCGGTTCTACGACATAAGATGCGATCTCGATCTCTTTTTCTTTATAATCATCTATTTCCTGTTCAAGTCTGTAAAGCATATCATTCAGAGGATTACTCTCAAGCAGTTCTCTGGAATAAAGCGCTCTCATTTGTCCGCAAAGAGTAAAGAGCTGATCTTCCGTGAGGTCCTGCGTGTACATGCACTTGACTATCGAGCAGTAAACGCCCGCCACTTCCGCGGGTGTCTGCGGGTAATCCTTGGAAAGATCGCGCGATGTCACTTCTTCGAAAAGGGTGACGGATTTTTCCGGCTCTTTTGAAGGTCTTATCATCGAATAATATACAACAAGACACGCACAAATGATAAAAACCACAAGTATCACTGTTGATGACAGGCTGATCTTCTTTTTTTTCGGCGGTATTGTTCGCATATGACTCCTCCTTGACCGGTATATATTTATTGTACCTGATTGACAAAAAATGGCAAGGATTAATCCCCATCCTCAAATCTCAGCGTCACGCTTTCAAGATCCGAAGCAGCTCTCGTGTTGGGGAATATGTTCGTTGCAGTCTTAAGGAACTCCTTCGGCCTTACAAGCGACGGACTGTAATGAGTAAGCCACATACTCTTAACATTTGCCTTCTTTGCGAGAGTTGCCGCTTCCTCAAATGTCATATGTTTATGCTCTCTTGCCTTGTCTTCGCTGCCGGGTTCTCCGTACATGCCTTCGCAAATGAACAGATCCGCATCCTTTGCGGCAGTCACAATACCGGCAACAGGTCTTGTATCTGTACAATAAGTTACCTTGAGTCCCTTACGTGCGGGGCCGAGTATCATTTCCGAAGTGAAATGTCTTCCTTCAAAATCGATCTCCTCACCCTTTTGCAGCCTGTTCCAAAGCCTAAGGGGAACATCATTCTCGCGAGCCTTGTCGGGGTCAAACTTTCCCGCCCGTTCTACAATGATAGAATAACCATAACACACAACGTTGTGATTGAGCTTAAAGGCTTCTATCCTGCATCCCGCTTCTTCAAATGCCGTCTTGTCGCCGCTTATCTCCGTAATATAAATGTCATACGGTAGTTCGGGTGCGATCGTCCTCAGCGCCGATACAACCCTCGCGGCACCTTTCGGACCGTAAATATAAAGAGGCTGTGTCCTCTGTGCGTTACCAATTGAGAGGAGCAGCCCCGGAAGCCCGCTCACGTGATCGGCGTGAAAATGCGTCAGTAAAATAACGTCTATGTCGTGAAAGCTCCAGCCCTGCTCCCGGATGGCAACCTGTGTTCCCTCACCGCAATCGATAAGGATGCTGCTGCCATTGATCCTGGCCATAAGCGCTGTAAGCCGTCTTTTTGGAAGTGGCATCATTCCTCCCGTCCCAAGTAAGCAAATATCAAGCATCCATTTTCCTCCGATTTTCCGATTGATCTTTCATTTATTGCTGCGTACCATGATCACCGCATCATCCTGCGGGTCACTGTAATAGTTTTTTCTGAGTCCTTCATCCCTAAAGCCTGCTTTGCGGTATAAGGCAATGGCGGGACTGTTTTGGGATCTCACTTCAAGGAACATCTTCGTTGCTCCGTCATCCTTCGCCAGGTTTATCCCTTCCGAGATGAGCCGCCACCCGATCCCGTGTTTCCTTAATGCGGTGCTGACGCATATCCTAAGGAGTTCGGATTCGTCGGCTACCGTCCTTATTATAATATATCCGGCAACATCTTCGTCATCCGGTTCATCAAATGCAACGAGTATGTCTGTCCCATATGAGTTTCGCAGGGAATCCTCGGACCACGGATCCGAAAAATTATCTTTTTCGAGCGCCGCAAGCGTCTTTATATCTTTTTCCCGGTACCTTCTGATCTTCAAGCAGCAACCCTTTCCGCCGTTCTGTGAGCGGCTTTTCCCATTTTCATTCCCTGCGGCTCCCCGGCCCGTCAGCCGAGTGTTTTGCCCTGTTCGAGTCTTTCTCTTTCGGCGCTCGAGAGCCTAAGATAGACAGGTGTATGATCTGAGCCTTCAACTGCCTTTCCCGATTCGAGCATATAAAGACCGATCGTCGCAACACAGCCCGCTCTCAGATCGCGTGACGAAAGGGGCGCAAGCATGAATTTTCCGTTTCCTGCCGCCTTTATCTTATCTGCGTGAACCCTGAGCGCATCGCCTGTAAAGATGATCTCTCTGTCCATGGCTTCAAGCTCACTGAGAAGTGCCTCCATACCGAGCGCTCTTTCTTCTCCGATCATGCGGACAGCTCCCTTTCCGCTGCCTTTGTCTTCTTCCTCAAAAAGAGCCGAATAAACTTCGTTCCTTCTTGCGTCTATAACCGGACATATAAGCCGTCCTCCCGCATTACCCACTCCGACAGCGAGAGCCTCAAGTGTAGGAACATCCACTATCGGAATTCCTGCCGCTGCCGCAAGGCCCTTTGCCGTTGCGCTTCCGATCCTGAGCCCCGTAAAAGACCCCGGTCCCCTTGATACAGCAATCGCATCAAGCTCATTAACACTCATCTCCGCATCAGAGAGGATACGGTCGATCATGGGAAGTAACGTCTGTGAATGCGTCTTCCCTATATTAACCGTATATTCCGCAAGGATCTTATCCTCCCCCGCGATCGCAGCCGAAGCCACATTCCCTGAACTTTCAATTGCAAGTATCTTCATTCTTTCACCTCTGTTTTGTTGCTGCCGGGATGGTACCTTGGGGACGGGGGTTGGGTGTCATATACATTGCTACATAGTGTGGTACCTTGGGGACGGGGGTTGGGTGTCATCAAATATGACACCCAACCCCCGTCCCCAGGGTACCATCCCCGGGAACCATCTTCAGCATTCCACTGTGATTTTTCTGCAGTCCGGTCCTTTTGAGGGGTCACGCGTGATCGTAATGCGTATCGCGTCCTCGGGGATAAGACCGGCTATAAGTGTCGACCACTCAATGATCGTAACCCCGTCGCCCCTCAGGTACTCCGAGAATCCGATCTCCTCCATCTCATCCTCATCATCGATCCTATAGACATCGAAATGATAGAGAGGAAGCCTGCCGTCTTCATATATATGCATTAAAGTATAAGTAGGGCTCGTAACGAGAGCCTGTGAACCCAGCCCCTGTGCGAACCCCTTTGTAAACACCGTCTTTCCGGCCCCCAGATCTCCGTCAAGGCATAATACGGTGCCGGGGGTGGCCTTTTCACCAAACCCGGCACCGATTTTTAATGTTTCAGCACTGCTTGTACTGTAAATTTCCTTAGTCACTGTGCTTCCCGCTCCTGTTTATTACAGTCATTCAATCGTTTTCTTCGCTGCCCTGTACACAGAGAGCCGTCACTCTTTATCATACTTAAGCGAAAGCTTTCCTGTAACTCGCTGTGCGAGAAGACTTCTGAATTCAGAAAGAGTTCCGCCCTCGATATCTGCTTTTGTAACAAGGAATGCAGAGTTTTTAGCGAAATATACGTAAAATCCCGTACGTCCTTCGTGACATTTCGTAACCTTACTGTAATCAAATGCTTTATAGGTATCTTCTCCTCTTTGAACGTCGAAACCTGCATCACTGAACTTGTAGATCGTACGGTTTTCGGGAAGCTTACAGCTCTCCGCATATTTCTTTGCACGCAAATACAGGCTGATAGGACTGTTCACGATGAAGATAAGCGCTGCGATCGAAAAGAGGATTATCTGAAAGATCTCTTTATCCATAACGCTTATGACCACCATTGTGATCGCCGCTATCCCCACAAGTACCGCAAATACGCCCATGAGGTTCATGTAAGTGTGATAAAACATAAATCCGTACGTATCACGGGCCGTAGGCTTAACATCTGCCGTAAATATCTGTCCGCTGTGCACAAGCCTTTCAGGCTCTTTTTCTTCTTCGGCTGCTCCCGCTGCGGGCAGCACGCCCTCTGCGGCAGTTTCACCCTCGCCGTTTTCCACAGCTTCCGCCTGTTCCTGTGCCTGCTGCGCTTCTTCCTCCGAAAGCGTTGATAAGTGAGCCAGCTCACTTATAGAAAATGATTTTTTTGTCTCTTCCTGTTCGTTCATTCCTAATTCATCCTTGCTTATCTTTTACTCCGGTGATCAGCCTGCTGATCGGCTTGTAAATGAGTATCGTTATAACCGCTACCGCAACGGACTTAACAAGATTAAACGGTGCCACGGCGAGAAGAACAAACGTCGTCATATCCGTGATAAGCGAATTGACCGCCGTTCCCGCTCCGATAACGTCCATATGGAAAAGCTTTCCATATACGGGTATAAGCACATAGGCATTCATTAAGCAAGCCACAACAAGGTTTACCACTGTTCCGGCTGCGAGACCGACAACAGCACCTTTTTTGGTACGCTTATGATAATACACTATTGCGGCCGGGATTACAAATGCACATCCCACAACAAAATTAGCGATTTCGCCGATAAACGCCGTTCCCGTACCGTTTATAACGAGATTGAGAAGAATTTTAACTGCCTCGATCGTCGTTCCCGCAACCGGTCCGAGTGCAAACGCGCCGACAAGTACGGGCAGCTCGCTGAAATCGAGCTTATAAAATCCGGGTGCAAACCAAAGCGGAAAACTGAAAAGATTAAGGATTATCGCAATCGCAGAAAGCATTGCGATTATCGTGATCTTGTGGATCCTGAACTTCTTTGACTCCGTTCTTTCGTTTGCCCTGTTGATGATCTTCTCAGCCCAAAAGGCAATGAGGAAGATACCCACAATGATTGAAATAAAAATAGCTACCGTGCTTACATTCCCGGTGATTGCTTCCCAAAGCTTGGGAAGCGAAAAGTCTAATAGAACCATAATAGAACTCCTGTCCTTACATATATTTGTTTTCCATGTGACTCAAAGCTCCATAGAGAAAACAAGAGACTTGCCCCTCGGCCGAATGTAACACGGGACCCGTTTCACCGCTTATCTCGAAAGCTTTTTTGACATGGTGTAAAGATAGGTGTCGGGCATTTTCTCCATACGCATTGCCTTTTCGAAATCGAAATCGACAAATTCCCCGTTACAGAACGCAACGATCCTGTTACGGGCCCCCTTATTAAGAGCCTCGACAGCCTTTCCTCCCATAGCACATGCGAATACCCTGTCCATACATGTAGGGCGTCCGCCACTCTCTATAAGGCCGAGAATGTTGGCCCTCGCCTCAAGTCCGGTAGCAAATTCGATGTTCTTCGCAAGCGCTCCCGATCTGCCCACACTGTGAGCATTTACGATCAGATGAAGTCTCTTACCGAGTTTCTTCTTGCTGATGATCTCGCTGATAATGCGCTGTTCATCGCGATCGTAGTATTCGGGAATGATGATCTCCTCCGCTCCGTTGGCGATACCGCACCAAAGTGCGTTAAATCCTGAGTGTTTGCCCGCAACCTCTATTACGCTGCAACGCTCATGTGACTGTGATGTATCTCTGATCTTGTCGATGGCCTGCATAGCCGTGTTGACGGCAGTGTCAAAGCCGATCGTATATTCTGTACACGCAACCTCGCAGTCGATGGTTGCGGGTATACCGATAACATTGATCCCTTTTTTGATGAGATCGAGGCCGCCTCTCATAGTTCCGTTTCCTCCGAGAACAATGAGTGCGTCCAGATCAAGCTCTTTAAGGGTCTCCAAAGCTTTCAGCTGTCCCTCTTCGGTTTTAAATTCGGGGCAGTCTGACGCAAGAAGCTGCGTTCCGCCGAGCTGTACCGTCTCCGACATAGTCTTGTTGGTCATTTCGAGGTAATCCTTTTCGATAAGACCCGCAAACCCTCTTCGGAAACCGAAAACTCTCATATTATAGCCGATAGCCGACCTTACAACAGCGCGGATGGCCGCATTCATGCCGGGTGCATCGTCACCGCTCGTGAGGATACCGATCGACTTGCAGTTCCCCGTCGTCTCATCGGCGGGAAGCATGCCTTCGGTCAAAAGTCCCTGGCCTTCGCCCTTCCTCGTCAGCTTGCTGAGCATATCAACAAGGAACGGATCAAGGTTCTTCTTCATAGCAAGAGCTTCCTTAATATCAAAATCGGTGAATCCGCCGTTCTTGTATGCAACCACTCTGTTGCTGCCGCCCTTATAAAGTATGTCGACAGCCTTAGCGCCCATGGCCGAAGCATAAACTCTGTCCTTACAGGTGGGGCTTCCGCCTCGCTGCAGGTATCCGAGGATCGTGGCCGATGTCGACATGCCCGTCGCATATTCGATCCTTCTTGCCATGCCTTCGGAATCGCCGATTCCCTCGGCATTGATGATTATGTAATGCTGCCTGCCGTTTTTACGCTTAAGCTCGATATCGTCTATAAGCTTCTTTTCTTCGTAATTGTAAAGCTCCGTCGTAAGTACTGCCTCTGCACCATTTGCAAGTCCGCACCAAAGCGCGATATAACCTGCGTGGCGTCCCATAACCTCAATGATCGAGCATCTCTCGCGCGATGTCGAGGTATCCCTTATCTTGTCGATCGCATCCATCGCAGTGTTTATGGCGGTGTCAAAGCCGATCGTATATTCGGTGCAGGCAATATCAAGATCGATCGTTCCGGGAATTCCGATAACGTTTATGCCTTTGTCAGCCAGCGAAAGGCAGCCCCTGAAGGAGCCGTCACCGCCGATAACGACAAGAGCGTCGATCCCCTGTTCAACACAATTCCTGGCAGCGATCTCCTGGCCTTCGCGCGTGATCATTTCGGGACATCTGGCCGTATAAAGGAATGTTCCTCCCTTTGCGATCGTATCAGCAACACTTCTGCCGGTGAGCGGCACGTAATCGTTCTCTATAAGGCCCGAAAATCCGCGCCTGATCCCGACAACTTCCATGCCGTAATTTATCGCGGTTCTGACAACGGCACGAACAGCCGCATTCATACCGGGCGCATCGCCTCCGCTTGTCAAAACGCCGATCTTCTTAACTGCTTTTCCCTCTCCCATCGGGATCTTTTCATAAGCTTTTTCTTTTATCACTACATTCTCTTTAGTTTCGCAGGCTGCCTTAGTCTTGGTTTTCGTTGCCATTTTGCCACCTCCTGTATTTATCCGGTCAATATACCGCTTTGGTTTCTCTGCTTATAATATGACATTTAAGCGTTATTTCCAATACTTACCCGCAGATAATACCACATTTTCTTCTCCGAACCTGTCCCTAAGCACTTTCAGGAGCTGCGGTGTGGCCATTGTTCCGGTGTCTTCTATAGTCTTTATTTGTTTTGTATCGTTAAAATATACCAGGCATTTGTCGGGTCCGAGTCTGTCCGCAAGCTCTGCTAAAAGGAAATCCCTGTCCTTTTCGTATGCCGCCTCGCTGTCAAATCTTATCCACAACTTTCTGGGGTAGGACGAAAGGTCCACACAGTCCGAGAAAAGAAGCGATGCTCCTTTTTCTTCATCAACATCGGCATTTCCCTTTATAAGCACTTTCGCATCCTGCATGAGTTCGTCACCGTATTTTTCGAAGTCTTTCGGGAAAACCACGACCTCAATATTTCCGTAGAGATCCTCTACCGTGATAAAAGCCATGAGCAATCCGCTTTTTGTGGTCTTAACGTTCCTTGCCGAAACAATCCCGCCTATCACAACCTTTTGCTTATCGGAAACCACTGTTTCACCCGTTTCCTCATCCATCATAAAATCAAGGCTCGTCGCCGTAACGTTTTTATCGAGTATTTCTTTATATGCGTTAAGCGGATGACCGCTTACATATATTCCGAGGACTTCTTTCTCAAATTCGAGTTTTTCCGCTTCATCGTATTCAGGTATATCAGGGAAGCTATCATCCTCTTCTTTCGAAATTCCCTCATCGCCCATATCAAACATATTTATCTGGCCGGTTACGCTCTTCTTCTTTTCGAAAGATACACTTTCAAGGATCGAAGAATAAACAACCGTCTTCTGCCGTCTTGACCCCGGCAGGCAGTCCAGCGCTCCGGCTTTAATTAGACTTTCGATGACTCGTTTGTTGCACTCTTTTGACGAAAGCCTTTCCATAAAGTCCCGCAGGCTCTTAAACGGCCCGTTTTCTTCCCTGTTGGCAACTATAACATCCACGACCGCCGCTCCGAGCCCCTTAATGGCCGACAGCGAATAACGTATATTGCCGCCGCATGCCGTAAAGCTGTTCCCTCCTTCGTTTACATCGGGAGGAAGAAGCCCGATCCCCATCTTTCTGCATATGAAGATGTAATTCGCAACCTTGTCGGAATTATCAGTTACCGACGTAAGCAGAGCGGCCATGAATTCCACCGGGTAATAACATTTGAGATAGGCCGTCTGCATCGCGACCACGGCATATGCCGCCGCATGCGCCTTATTAAACGCATATTTGGCGAAGTCGATCATCTCGTCAAATATCTTGTTCGCAACATTTTCGGGGATCCCGTTAGCCTTACATCCCGGAACATTTTCCGCTTCGTTACCATTGACGAAGTTCACTCTTTCCCTGTCCATTACGGCCTGTTTCTTTTTCGACATGGCCCTGCGTACCAGATCAGACCTTCCGAAACTGTATCCCGCAAGGTTACGCACTATCTGCATAACCTGTTCCTGATATACGATACAGCCGTATGTGGGTGACAGGATCGGCCTGAGCTGTTCGCATTCATAGCTTACCGCATCAGGATCGCGTTTTCCTTCAAGGTATCTGGGTATGAAATCCATCGGTCCCGGACGATAAAGCGCGATGCCCGCTATGATATCCTCTATGCAGGTGGGCGCGAGTTCCTTCATAAAGGATGTCATGCCCCTGCTTTCGAGCTGGAATACGCCCTCCGTCTTGCCCTGCGAGATCATCTCGTAAATATTCGGATCGGCAAGGTCTATCTTATCTATATCAAGGTTCCTGTCTTTATAGGCCGCATTCACCGCTTTCACAGTATCCTGTATAACGGTAAGGGTTCTCAGTCCCAGAAAATCCATCTTGAGAAGGCCCAGTTCTTCAAGAGTTGTCATCGTGTATTGTGTGGTGATCGTTCCGTCACCCGACCTTGAAAGCGGAACAAACTCGTCCGCAGGAGCCGGTGCTATAACGACACCCGCCGCATGTATTGATGTGTGACGCGGCAGTCCCTCAAGTCTCATCGAGGTATCTATAAGTGTTTTTACTTCTGTATCAGATTCATATTCATCACGGAGCTGAGGATTAACCTTAAGTGCTCTTTCAAGCGTCATATTGAGCTCCATGGGGATCATCTTCGCTATCTTGTCCGTCTGCGAATACGTCATGTTCATGGCACGTCCGACGTCCCTGATGACGCCCCTTGCCGCGAGCGTACCGAAGGTTACTATCTGGACCACTCTGTCTTTGCCGTACTTTCTTGTAACATAATCGATAACCTCAGGCCTTCGCACATAGCAGAAATCGATATCGATATCGGGCATCGTAACACGTTCGGGATTAAGGAATCTCTCAAAGAAGAGTGAATACCTTATGGGATCGATATTTGTTATCCCCAGCGTATATGCCACAACGCTTCCCGCTGCGCTTCCTCGACCGGGTCCGACCGCTATGCCGTTTTCTCTTGCAAAGTGAATGAAGTCCCAAACGATCAGGAAATAATCGACAAAGCCCATACCTTTGATCGTTTCAAGCTCAAATCTGAGCCTTTCTTCAAGTTCGGCAAATTCCCCGCTGCCCACTCCGTCATACTTTTCCTTCAGACCTTTTGAACACAGGCTCTCAAGATACGAAAACGGGGTATAACCTTCCGGCACATCGAAATGAGGAAGTTTGTATTCATTGAAAGTAAATGTCACATTACATTTTTCCGCGATCTTAGCGGTATTATCTATAGCTTCGGGAGCGTAAGGGAAGAGTTTTCGCATCTCCTCCTCCGACTTCAGGAAGAACTGACCGCCTTCATAGCGCATTCTGTCCTCATCCGTCACTCTCCGCTGAGTCTGTATGCACAGAAGCACATCATGGGGCTGCGCATCCTCCGCATATGTGTAATGAACATCATTGGTCGCCACAAGCGGTATTCCCGTCTCGTGCGACATCCTGACAAGCTGCTCGTTAACAAGTGCCTGCTCGGGAATGCCGTGGTCCTGAAGTTCCAGGTAATAATTACCCTCACCGAATATCTCAAGCATACGAAGCGCAGCTTCCCTGCCTTCTTCGTATAATCCCTGTTTCAGATAGTACGGGACCTCTCCCGCCAGACACGCCGAGAGTGCGATTATCCCCTCATGATATTTCTTAAGTACCTCCATATCAACACGCGGCTTGTAGTAAAAGCCTTCCGTGAATCCCTTTGACACTATCTTTATCAGGTTTTTATAGCCGTCATTGTCCTTGGCAAGCAAAATAAGGTGTCTGTACCTGTCGTCGGACGTACTTCCTTCCTTTTCAAATCTCGATCCGGGCGCAACATAAACCTCACAGCCTATAATGGGCTTGATGCCGATCTCTTTACACTTCTTATAGAAATCGATCACACCGTACATAACACCGTGATCGGTGATGGCAAGCGCATCCTGTCCAAGATCCACGGCATGCTGAATTATCTCCCCTATCTTCGAGGAACCGTCCAGCAGACTGTATTCAGTATGTACATGCAGATGTGTAAATGCCATTCGTTATCAAACTCCTTTTCAAAAGCCTTTCCGCCTCGGCTGCCCTTTTTCATACCGGCCGCTGTTTTCCGCCCTCATCCTTTACTCAAGAGCAGGTCTCGTCTTATCGAGTATAGCTGCCGAATCAAAGAAGTAATCCAGCTTACCCGGCGTTTTAACCATTCGCTCGCCGTCGGCGTTGATACGTCCCATTCGCATATAATTATCCGTGATCTGTATCCAGTACTGAGAAGCATCTACATTGCAGAAGTACCAGAATCCCGCTTTTTTAAGGTATTCGTACTTGTCGCCCTTATAGCCTCTCCAGTCACAGATGTCACTTCCGAACGGGTAGATATAGAGGTCCGTATCACCAAGTATCGGCTGAACCTCACGTTCCCATTTGTCCGTATCATATATAACCTTTTCAAAAGAATTTTTCTTCATGTCGGTGTGCGTATAACTGTGGCTGGCGAATTCCCAGCCATCTGCCTTTATGGCTTCCGCAACTGCCGTGGCTGCTTCCTGTTCAGCCTTGAGTTTTGCCGCTTCATCGGGATTGTCAAGGTCGTACATATGCCAGCCCGTATCATATCCGAGCGCTCCCTCGTAGCCTGTAACAGCGAGGATTCCCTTTGCTCCTCTGTACGAGAAATCGGGGTGCTCCGCAACAAAATTGTCAACGATGGGGAGAACATCATATTCTCCGAAGGAAACCGTCCCGTCGGTGTCCGTGTACTGACACGTAGGTTTTCCGTCTTCACCGATAACAAGCTTATCGGCGAACCCGTCGTTATCCATATATGCGTAATAATTCACATCATCCTGAGAAATAACGAGCGGCATTTTCCCCTCGGGAAGATAAATATCCTTCCTGCGGAGCTTCTCCACTCCGTCCTCTCCGACGTAGCGCTCGGCGATATCATGCATGCTGACAAGAACATATCCCTTTTCGTAGAGAGATTCGAGCATAGCCTTAAACTCACCGACCGTAGTCATGTATCTGTTGTATCCGACAGGCTGAGAACTTCCCTTTCTGAACGCTCTCGCAGTATCGACTATCAGTGAATGAACAAAAAGATGGCTGATCTTGGTATTGTCTTCCCACTTAACGAGCTTTGTGCGCGCCGATTCATATGTTGAGATGGCAGCCGTCACCTCTTCCATCTTCTCGTAATCGGGTATCTGCTTCAATGTATCGATCGCGCCGTCGTAGTCATACATCGCAGCACACAGCTCTGCCTGATCTCGCGATCCGGCTGTCCTTTGGGCCTCTGCGGCTTTCTCTTCTTCGATCCTTTTACGCTCCGCTTCAAGACGCGCTTCTTCCGCAAGCCTCTCCTGCTCGGCGAGTCTTTCCTTTTCAAGCCTGAGTCTCTCAGCCTCTTCTTCGGGGCTTAAAGCTTTATTTTCTTCCGGGATCGGTTCGTCCCCGCCATCACCTTCTATGGTCGCCGCGTGAACGTTGCTGCCCGTTCCTTCATCCCGGTGTGACCCGGGCGCACCTTGAATAATGAATAAAACGCATATGATGCATATGACGAGTAGTTCCCCCAAAATGACAAGTACTCTGACCTTATCTTTGTTCATAACGCCTCTTTCTCTGTCGATACAGAATAATATCACACTAATATATATTATTGCAATAAATATTTTTCATTTATTTATATTTTTAGTTAACAATTCCCTTGAAAACCGCTGCCGGAGTGCGTTTGCGCCATTTTCAGCAAGTCGCCCCAATGCCTGATGTTATCGCATCTAAGGCGGTGACCGCCTAGTCTCACCCCTATATATTATTATATAAAAAAACAAATTCTTTGCCACATAAAAATACACCGGACAGGGTCCACCTGTCCGGTGTTATGGACAAAAATCATGTGCAAATCCGCTTTCCGGGCGTCGCCGCTGTGATCTGCTTTTTTCTTATCATTCAAAAAATGCACTCATGCTCTTTAATGCATCGGCCTCGTCCGTTCCATCGACACTGAGCGTTATCTTGTCGTTGTCTTCAAGTGCCCTCTTCATAATGCCGACAAATGTCATCATTCCCATGATACTCTTGGCGTTGACATTTTTGTCCTTATACTCAAAGAAAATCGAGCTCGAAAACCTGCTCGCCTCCTGAACAAGTTTGGCGATAGGATGCTTTTCAGGCTCCCGTGTGATGTCAATTTGCATTTCCTTACGAAGCATTTTAAATTTTTCCTCCAAAAGCTTATCTTCTTTTTTTCAGACCCTTAACCGCGATCATTACGGCTTTTCCTGATACGTTCGGCCATATCGCAAAGCTTGCGAAGCCTGTGGTTGATCCCGGATTTACTCACCGCTGCCGGATGCAGCTCTGCGAGTTCCGAAAGTGATACATCGGGGTGCGACAGCCTGAGAGCCGCCGTCGTCCTGAGTTCTTCCGGAAGGTCATCGAATCCCGGCTGAGACGCCAGGAAACTGATATCCTCCACCTGCTTTGATGCCGCGCGAACGGTTTTTTCGATATTTGCAGTCTCACAGTTGACATAGCGGTTAATGTTGTTGCGCACTTCTTTGTAGATCTTAACGTTCTCAAGTTCCATAAGAGCCACATGTGCGCCGACAAGCGTAAGAGTAGTCGCTATTATCTCGCTGTCCTTAAGGTAAAGGACATGGGCTTTTTTTCGGATTACCGAACCGGCCTCAACCGAAAGCGCCGAGAGAATTTCCCTCAGCATATCAGCCTGTGCTTTATTTTTCAGGACGAACTCAAGGTGATAATCCTTCTCAGGATCCGAAAGTGATCCGCATGTGAGAAATGCACCGCGAAGAAACGCACTCTTACAACACGTCTGTGTGCAAACAAGCATTCCGGGAACAGTATCGTTTCGCAAAGTATTATGGATATTTTGTCCCTGCTTGTCAACAGAAAAAACACTGCTGTCGTTATTTTTCATCTTGAGAGCCTCAAAAACAGTAAGGATCTGCTCCCTTGTACAGCTAAGCGTATAAAGCCCGCGGCGGCTTTGTTTATCTCCCTGAACCGGTTCTTTTTCCTCTTCAAGATCATATCCGAAAAGTTTTTTTATGAGCAGCTGCGCCTTCATTCCGGCCATGCGGTTCTCAAAAGCAAGTACATCGGGTCTGCGCTTTGCTCCGCTCATTCCGATCAGTGCCGCAAGCTCGGCAATTCTGCAGTGCCTCGCCTGAGGAAGAGTTTTAAACAGTTCTTCTTTCACTTTGTTTGAAAATGACAATTCAAAACCTCCTCTCGTCTGTCCATGTTCTGCCTGCTTCACCGCGCGCCGCTGCCCTTTTCCCGGCACGTTCGCCGCTCACCCCGCGCCGCTGCCCTTTTCCCGGCGCATGCTTCGCGCGACTCACGGGATGTAGCGAACTTCCGTTTCAAGCCTTACTCCGCTGTTTTCAAAAACTCTTTTTTGAACTTCTTCGATCAATTTCTTTATGTCAGAGGATGTCGCTCCCCCTTTATTGATCACGAAACCCGCATGTTTCGTTGAAACCTGTGCGCCGCCTGTTTCAAAGCCCTTAAGTCCCGCATCTTCGATAAGCTTTCCCGCAAAATATCCATCAGGTCGCTTAAATGTGCTTCCTGCGCTCGGAAATTCAAGCGGCTGCTTTTCCTTACGTCTTGCCGAGAGTTCATCCATAAGCCCGTAAATGCTTTCACGGTCGCCCTTTTTAAGTCCGAACAGAGCCTCCAGCACAACCAGCCTTCGCTCCGGGATAATACTGTGCCTATAGCCGAGCTCAAGTTCTGCGTTCGACATTTCAAAAGGCTGTCCGCCTCTTTCGTCCATAACTCTGACGCTTATGAGGGAATCCTTTATCTCTCCGCCATAGGCGCCGGCGTTCATAACTACCGCGCCGCCCACACTCCCGGGTATCCCGCGCGCATATTCAAGGCCCGTAAGCTCCTTCTTTGCACATTCCGCGGCGAGCGCCGAAAGAAGTGCGCCCGCACCTGCCCGTGCCTCGCATGTTTCGTCATCGACGACTATCTCACGCATATTTGAAGTGAATATCATAACTCCCCTGAAACCTTCATCGGGAGCAAGTACGTTAGTGCCGTTTCCGAGAATGTAAAAGGGAACGCCTTCCTGTCCGCACAGCATAAGGAGCTCCCGAAGTTCATCGCTTGTTTCGGGATAAGCCCCGGCATCAGCCGGTCCGCCTGTTCTAAAGGACGTACATGTCGAAAGCATCAAGTTTTCTTTGACCTTTAGCTGCGGAATTCTTTCCCCCAGCAAAGCTTTTATATCATTCATTTATTATTTCTCCAAACTTATTTTCCCCTTCGGGACTGTGATCCGCATCAGCCTTTGCCGTAAGCGCCGAGTGCGCCGCAAGCAGCGCCCCGGATTCCCGCATCAGCCTTTGCCGTAAGCGTCGAGCGCGCTGTATGCCGCGCCCCAGATTCCCGCATCGTTTCCGAGAGTTGCGAGTTCAAACGCAGGGTCGCGCAAAACGTTCATGTTCGAAGGAACATAATATTTTTTAACTGTATCCGTGATGATCGTTCCGGCCTTTGAAACGCCGCCCCCGATAACGAAAGCTTCAGGATCTACTGTCGCCGCGATGCCCGAAAATGCCTGTGCCAGGTATCTGCACATTATCTCGACAGCTTCCTTTGCAAGCTCGTCTCCGGCCTTTGCGGCATCAAAAACGATCTTCGCCGAAAGGATATCGGCCTTAAGTTTCGTAGAGATCTTGCCTTCCTTCAGAAGCTTTCTCGTAACCCTGCATAATCCGGTCGCGGAAGCATACTGTTCGAGATGTCCCTTGCATCCGCAACCGCAGACATCCTGTTCATCGGGTTCTACGAATATATGACCGATCTCGCCTCCGCCGCCGTGGGTGCCGCTGATAACCTTTCCGTCCACGATGATCCCGCCGCCGACGCCGGTTCCGAGTGTTACAAAAACAAGATTTTTAAAGCCCTTTGCTGTTCCCTGCCACATCTCACCGAGAGCTGCGGCATTGGCGTCGTTGACCGCCGTACAGGGCAGTCCCGTAAGCTCTTTCATCTTATCGGCCACATTAAAGATGCCCCAACCGAGGTTAGCGCATTTCATGACCGTTCCGTCGGACTTCACGGGTCCCGGAACACCCACGCCCATTCCGACCACATCACCGGTTTCGATCCCACGTGCTTTGAGCGTCTCATTAACCGATTTTGCGATATCACCGGGGACCTTTTTCCCGCTGTCGCTCCTGTCGGTTCTTATCTCCCATTTATGTACGAGCTGTCCGTCACTCGTAAAAAGGCCGAGCTTAACGCTTGTTCCGCCTATATCTGTTCCAATAATGTATTTACTCATCGCAATACTCCTTGATCCTTTTCATTTTGCTGCAACGCTTTCCGTCCGCTTTTTTCTTCTCTATAGCTGCAGCCCCGATCCTCCGAAGGCCCTCTGATAGAGTTCCTTGGCGGCATCGTATCCCATCTTCTTCTGGCGGCAGTTTACGGCCGCGGATTCACATATGATCGCCAGATTACGCCCCGGTCTTATCGGAATGTTGTGGCAAACAACATTGTTGCCGAGGAAATTCACATAATGTTCTTCCAGACCCATTCTGTCATATTCCTTGTCTCTGTCCCATTCCTCAAGGTTGATAACGAGGTCGATCTGCTGGGTATTCTTGACCGATTCAACACCGAACAAAGCTTTAACGTTTATGATCCCGATACCGCGCAGCTCAATAAAGTGTCTTGTTATCTCAGGCGCCATTCCGATAAGTGTATCGTCACTGACCTTCTTTATAACAACCGCATCATCACTGACAAGTCTGTGTCCTCGCTTTATAAGCTCCAGAGCGGCCTCACTCTTACCGATCCCGCTCTCTCCGGTGATCAGGATCCCTTCGCCGTATACATCGACAAGCACTCCGTGGATCGTCATGCTCGGCGCAAGCTGAACATTGAGCCATCTTATGATCTCCGCCATAAAACTTGAGGTCGATTTCTCCGTCAGGAAGATCGCTACACCCTGTTTTGTCGCTTCCTCTACGATCTCTTTTTCTACTTCAAATCCGCGGCAATAAACAACACATGGGATTCCGAGAGACAAGACCTTCTTCATCCTCTCGATACCGTCTTCGAGCCCCTGCATGTACGAATGCTCTACATTACCGATTATCTGAACACGTTCTTTATCGAAGTCCTTCATAAATCCCGCAAGCTGAAGTGCGGGACGGTTTATATCGGGTTTGGTTATAAAAATGTTGCTGATATCAACATCGGGCGTGAGATTTTTAAGTGAAAACTTCTCCACAAGCTCAGTGAGCGCAACCTTATCTTTCTCTTCCATACCGTATATCTCCTTTTTCAATTCCCTGTTAAACGTTTATATTTCTACAGAAATGCGTACAGTAACGACCCGAGAGCGATAAGCACATCCGCAAGATTAAAGAATATCCTCTTTAACGGTGCAACGCTTATATAATCGATCACGACCCCGTGACGGATCCTGTCGTAACAATTGCCGAGCGCTCCTGCCAGAAGGAGTGCCGCGCCCGGTCTTTTACTCCTGTATTTATCATCTTTAAGGGTTATTCCAAACAAAAAAACAACGGCCAAAAATGCCACGACGCTCACAGCAACGACAAGACCCCTCCTGCCTTCGCATTTGTTCATCGCAAAACCTTTATTGGTCGTCTTTTTAACAGTGACCTTATCCTTTAAATAACTTCGCTTTCCTTCAGTCCGGGAAGCGAAGTGTTTTAACACTCTGTCAGCCGCAAAACCGGCAGCGGCCGTAAGAAAGGTAACCGGGCAATTCATATTGATCTCTCCCTTTATCTTTGCTTCTTGTGTGACTTTGCTCCTGTCAGCACTTCTCTACAAGACTGCTCCACGGCACAAGTTCCGAAAGTTTGCGATTATGCGGCGTCCTCCTGAATGAAGGATAATGAACACATATCTTTCCCGCCTTCTTCGGCTCGGTGATCCTCTTTTCAAGAAGTTTCATATCGGGATCATATACGATAAAGACATTCGGATTGTCAAGCAGCCCGACATCGGTAAAGGCGCAGTAAAGCTTTATGATATTCATATCGCTTTCAAAGACCATGATCCTGCTCGAAGGGGCCATATTGGCAAGTTCATTGACATGATAGCCGAGTCCGAGACCAAGAACCGAATAATCCTGTACATCTTTGTCCATCCACGCTCCGGCCAGTAAAAAACCTTCGCTGACAACTCGCATATTTGTATGGAGATATATACTTCCCGCATTTTTCCCGGAAGCTTTTTTACCTTGCGGGACGCTTTTTTTCTGAGCCCTGCCGCCAAAGCTGTCAAAGCTGAGGGGTGCCTTCAGCGTCATAAGACCCGAAGATGTAAATTCAACCGTATATCCCTGCTCCAGAAGCTGTTCGGGAAGCATCGGTTCCTCAAGAAGCGCATTGCGATTAACCCTGAATCTCTCACGTCCGTCTTCATGTGTCGCAAAAGCCTCAGAACTCTGTTCATCCGGCGCAAACAGGTCGGAATCATAACGAAGCATCGAAACATCAAGCTTCGCACGCATCGTTTTTATATTTTTCTTATAAGATTCTTCGTTGAAAACAAGGAGATCTTCCCTGTTTATGATAAGTTCCTGAACCGAGCATATAAAAGGGACCAATTGCATTTCATAAAGATCAGCAAGCAATGTGTAGTCGCCTGCTTTCTTGGCCTCAAGAAGCTTTGAAAGGATATCTTCAACCGATTCAGCGGTAAAATCAGAAAAATAATCCCTGTCTCCGATCACAGCATCGCAAATACCGCTGATACCTTCTCCGGTAAGGGATATCATCTCCAGCGCCCGGTCATACATACTCATGCGAAAACAGCATATGGCTCTGTCCACATATGCCAGGAGCTTTATATTTGAAAGAAATAAATTATGCAGATTATCATTCATACCTTATCCCACACTCAGATCATTTCCAAACACAAAAGTACGGTTGTAACCATGCCAAATGTATTTCGAAATAAACTTTCACTCACCCATCATCCTGCGTTTTTCGGCAAGCTGCTTGAATGCCACGTATTGAGATAATGCCTGTGGAGGGTTCACCACAATGCAACCGACTTCCATACGTCCGTTTTGCATAACACGGGCGCGAACCTGCTTGCATTCAAGCGAAAAACGATATTTACCGTTTTCGTCAGTAAAATAGATGATCATCCTGCGGCCGTTCTCAAAACCGGCAACATTGTCAACTATAAGCCCGATACCGTTGTTGCTGACATCTCTGACGATAACATCAACTTTATCGGCACCGTAGTGTTCCGCTTTACCTTCTACCCCAATATACTGTCTGTAATCCTTGCGACGGTTGAACTCTATTCCTTCTCCGTTAATGTATATGACATGACAAAGCTTCTTTTTCTTATAATAGCCCGCTTTGATCTCGATGTCTTTCCAAATGATCATCTTTCCTATCGGATCGTGGAACAGAGATATCTTTTTCCCGATTCCGGCCACGTTAAAATTGACCATCTTTCCTTCATACAGAACCGGCTCGACAACTACAGAATTGTCGAACCTGTCAATAACGGTTGTAGGAAATTCGGTTTCGTTTTCTCCACGTTTGACTTGGATCAAAATCGTCTTGCCCGCCTCAATAATTGAATGATCCATGGTTTTTCCCCCTCACCATGCGAACCGGACTATACTGCACTGCTACCAAGCTCCCGTACCCATAAACCTCTCGGCTTTTCAGCCAATAATTCATTATCAGTATATCACGGAAAGCATTTTATGTAAAGAAAAGCCTCTCCTTTTCAGGGAGAGGCTTTTCTTTATAATGCTCATAAAATCAATTACTTATTGATAGTCCTCTTAACATAAGATGTATGAAGGATCTCATGTGCCTTATGGCTTCCGGGCTTCTCAAGATATTCTGCATAAAGCTTCTTGATCGACTCGTTCTCGTGTGAGAAACGAATGGTATTAGCTTCGTCGATCGAGTAGAGAGCCTTAGCACGCATAGCGCGTATATCGTTGAAGTTGCGGATGCTTGCGGGAACACGAGGCTGTCCGCCACCGTTTACACAGCCTCCGGGGCAAGCCATGATCTCGATGAAGTGGTACTGCTTCTCACCCGACTTAACCATGTCAAGAACCTTGCGTGCATTTGCAAGACCTGAAGCAACGGCTACGTTAACCTTAATACCTGCAACATCATATGTAGCTTCCTTGATGCCTTCTACACCACGAACTTCCTTGAATTCGATAGGACTTCCGTCCTTCTCGCCGGTAAGCTTGAATACAACGGTACGAAGAGCTGCTTCCATAACACCGCCCGTAGCACCGAAGATAACTGCT
>JAILKT010000089.1 GCA_024693545.1 Lachnospiraceae bacterium | reverse complement strand
CCTGCAAAGAAAGCGGCTGCAGAGAAAGCACCTGCAAAGAAAGCTGCTGCGGAGAAAGCACCTGCAAAGAAAGCGCCTGCAGAGAAAGCAGCTGCGGAGAAGGCATCTGCAAAGAAAGCGCCTGCAGAGAAAGCTGCTGCGGAGAAGGCATCTGCAAAGAAAGCGCCTGCAGAGAAAGCTGTTGCGGAGAAGTCATCTGCAAAGAAAGCGCCTGCAGAGAAAGCTGTTGCGGAGAAGGCGTCTGTAAAGAAAGCGCCTGCAGAGAAAGCACCCGAGGGGAAGGTGCCCGCAAAAAAGACGGAACCGGCTAAAAAACAGATATCAAAGAAGGAATCCGATGGCGAAAAGAAGGGCGCTGTGAAAGCGGAGCCGGAGAAAAATCAGGCTACTCAGGAAGTTAAGACTGTACCTGTTCGCTCGTTTGATTCGCAAGTTACAACAAGAGAAACCGTATCGCCGCGTCAGGCAACGATACGCCGTGACGGAAATGCTCCCGTCAGAAGACCTGCGCAGGGAACTCGCCAGACGTCTTCCACTGAGCAGAAAAATATGCCGGTAAATCGTCCTGTGAATAATTCGCAGGTCGGACGTACCGTCCAGAACGATCAGAAAAACGCTCAGCCCGTGCGTCCCGTTCAGGAAAGACGCCCGGCAGCGCCTCAGCAGCAGACATACGATCGCTCGCAAGGCGGTCAGTACGAAAATCCCGTACAGAATCATGCAGATACACTTGCCTCTTATATAGCGCAGAATTACGCTCTTGCCGGATCACCCCAGGATTCGGGAGAAACAAAGGAAGGCATACTCGAAGTAATGAATGAGGGCTTTGCGTTTGTAAGATGTGACAATTTCCTTCCCGGATCGGAGGATGTATATGTATCCCCCGCTCAGATCAAGCGCTTTGGTCTTAAGACCGGTGATTATATTGTCGGAAATACAAAGGTACGTATGCCGAATGAAAAATTCAGCGCGCTTCTTTACATCAATACTGTAAACAAGCTTACTCTTGACGAGGTTGTTAAGCGTAAGAAATTCGAAGAGCTGACGCCCATATTCCCGAATCAGCGTTTCCATCTCGAAACTCAGGGATGCGGACCGGCTATGAGAATGGTGGATCTGCTTTCGCCTATAGGCAAGGGACAGCGTGGAATGATCGTTTCGCAGCCCAAGGCAGGTAAAACAACGCTTCTGAAACAGATCGCCAAAGCACTTATCAAGAATCATCCTTCGATCCACCTCATCATTCTTCTTATTGATGAACGACCTGAGGAAGTAACAGACATGAAGGAGTCTATCAGCGGCGATAATGTAGAGGTTATTTATTCGACATTCGATGAGCAGCCCGAAAACCATAAGAGAGTATCGGAGATGGTTATCGAAAGGGCGAGAAGACTTGTGGAACAGCAGCAGGATGTAGTTATTCTTCTCGACAGTATAACAAGACTTGCGCGCGCATATAACCTTACCGTTCAGGCCAGCGGAAGAACCCTTTCGGGTGGTCTTGATCCTGCGGCTCTTTATATGCCCAAGAAGTTTTTCGGCGCCGCAAGATGCATGCGTGAAGGCGGAAGTCTGACAGTACTTGCCACTGCGCTTGTTGATACGGGAAGCCGTATGGATGACGTTGTATTTGAGGAATTCAAGGGAACCGGTAATATGGAGCTTGTTCTCGACAGAAATCTTTCCGAAAGAAGAGTATTCCCGGCTATCGATCTTCCGAAATCCGGTACAAGACGTGAGGACCTTTTGCTTACTCCGCAGGAGCTTGAGGCAAGCAATATAATCAGGAGAGCGTTTAATTCGTCGCGCACTGACGAGGTTGTCGAAAAGATAATAAACCTCTTTACACATACGCGTAATAATAAAGAATTTGTCGAAGTGATAAAAAAGACAAGGATAGTTCCGTGACGCTGATCGCACGCAGCGTGCCGGTACATTAATATTTCTTCTTCGGGGGAATCGTATCATGAATTCAGAGACAGGTAAGGTGATCAAGCTTACAATAATGTATATACTCAACAGAGTGGATATGCCGATCTCCAACAGCCAGATCACCAATTACATGCTTGAAAATGATTATACCGACTATTTTACTATCCAGCAGTTTATGGGTGAACTCATAGACGACGGGTTTGTTTGGAGCAAGACTGTAAGAAACAGGACTTTCTACAGTCTCTCCGACTCCGGTAAAGAGTCGTTTGATGTCCTGTCATCGGAACTTTCACAAAAAATCAGAGATGATGTTGATGAATATATCAGGAAAAATGCCATGAAGATCCGTGAAGAATCGGATGTCGGAAGCACTTATATCGAAACATCTCTCGGAACATATGACGTTCATCTGTTTATTGATGAAGCGGGAGAAAGAATATTTGAGATACATCTGATCGTGCCGGACAAGGAAAAAGCAAAAAGGATGTGTTCTGCCTGGGCAAAAAAGAGCGAGGAATTATATCCGCTTGTTTTTGAAAAACTTTTACCGGGATAAATATTGATTTTTGTTTTTTGTTGTGTTATCATACTAAGGCTATGTGTCCATGACAGATGGATGAGTTTTTGAGCAGAGAGGTGAGAAACAATGAGAGAGGACATCCAGCCTAAATACTACAAGGCGAAGGTTGTTTGCAACTGCGGCAATGTATTTGAAACAGGATCTACGAAACAGGAGATACACGTCGAGATCTGTTCGAAATGCCATCCCTTCTACACCGGACAGCAGAAGGCAGTTCAGACCCGCGGTGCAATCGATAGATTCAATCGTAAGTACGGTCTTGCAAATAACTGATAAGTGTCATGTAAAAGGGTTGAGATTGGTTTCTGATCTCAACCTTATTTATACTATGTACATTTGAAATGATCGTGTAACCTTCCGGTGAACCGTCAAAGCAGCAGCGAGGGGTTCGGGGAATTAAGGTATCTGAGGAAGTATTTGAGAAGAAGGTTACGTCAGTCTTTTCGAAGGGGGAAGATATGAAAGCATCCGGTATCGGCGGTCAGGCCGTTATGGAAGGCGTTATGATGAAGAACGGTGGCCAGTATGCGGTCGCTGTCCGTAAGAATGACGAGGAAATAGTTGTTGAAAAAAAGGAACATGTCAGTCTTACTAAAAAGTACAAATTCTTTGGACTTCCGATAATCAGAGGAGTTGTTATCTTTGCAGAGTCTCTTTCTGTGGGCGTCAGAACACTTACATATTCGGCACGCATATACGAAGAAGAAGCTGACGATCCGTCGATAAAAAAAGAAAAGACAGAAAAGGATAAGAAAAAAGAAGATATTGTTATGGCTTGCTCGGTGGTCTTTTCCGTGCTTATAGCTGTGGCACTTTTTATGATGCTCCCCTATTTTGTATCAAGGGCGCTTGCAACAGTGGTGAATTCCGAATGGATCCTTGCTTTATGCGAGGGTGTTATCAGGGTAACACTTTTTATCGGATATATCGCTCTGATTTCGCTCATGAAAGACATAAAACGTGTTTTTATGTACCACGGAGCCGAACATAAATGCATAAACTGCGTTGAAAACGGACTGCCGCTTACAGTTGAAAATGTACGTGCTCAGTCGAGAGAACATAAGAGATGCGGAACCAGTTTTATGCTGTATGTAATGGTTCTTTCTGTTATCTTCTTTATGTTTATCAGATTTGATCAGTCGTGGCTTCGTGTTGTGGCGAGACTTGTTCTTATACCCGTTATTGCCGGAGTTTCGTATGAATTCATCAGACTCGCAGGAAGAACGGATAATCCTATTGTTACGGCACTTTCGAAACCCGGTCTTTTGCTTCAGAGGCTTACAACAAGAGAACCCGATGACAGCATGATCGAGGTCGGTATCACAAGTGTTGAGGCAGTATTTGATTGGGAAGAGTTTATTTCGACATTTACCGAGAGCGAAAGAGGTAAGTTACCCGCTGAGGCAGTGAAGAAATCAGAACCGGCAAAAAAAGAAAAGCACGGACAGACCAAACAGGCAGAAAAGCCCGTAAGGACTGTGAAGTCCAAATCAAAGAAGGACAAGCACAGGAAAAATATCGAAGAAGTTGTTGAAGCTGAGGTTGTTGCCAATGTTCGTGTCGGTGGGATAGCCGATCCTATAGAAGATCTCGATGATGATCTTGGTATCCCTGGCGTTGATAAAATTAAAGAGAAAAAGGCAGGAACTGAGAAAACTATAGAAGAAAAGCCTGCTGATAAAAAGACAGAAGAAAAGGCCGAAGAAAAGCCTGCTGATAAAAAGACAGAAGAAAAGGCCGAGGAAAAGGCTGCAGAAGAGAAGGCCGAAGAAAAGCCTGCCGAAGAAAAGACAGAAGAGAAGGCCGAAGAAAAGCCTGCTGATAAAAAGACAGAAGAGAAGGCCGAAGAAAAGCCTGTAGAAGAAAAGGCAGAAGAAAAGGCCGAGGAAAAGGCAGCAGAAGAGAAGGCCGAGGAAAAGGCAGCAGAAGAGAAGGCCGAGGAAAAGGCAGAAGAGAAGGCTGAGGAAAAGGCAGCAGAAGAGAAGGCCGAAGAAAAGGCTGCAGAAGAAAAGGCAGAAGAAAAGGCTGAGAAAAAGGCAGAAGAAAAGGCAGAGGAAAAGGCTGCTGAAGAGAAGGCCGAAGAAGAGAAGGCCGAAGAAAAGCCTGCCGAAGAAAAGCCTGCAGAAGAAAAGACGAAAGAAATATCAGAGAAGAGTAAAACCGAAGATAAAAACGAAGAATCCGATAATCTCGGTTACTTCAAGGGAAGAAGATCAAAAGGCGAAAAGAACACGGGTATGGACAGCGCACCCGAACCTACTAAGGGTATCAACCACAGAGCACCCGTAGAGATCGAAAAGCGTGCCGCCATCGTGGAAGAAGATGAAGATGATGAGGTTTTGAAGAAACTCGACAGATTCTTTGTGAATAAAAATAAGAAGGGCTAACGTCGGTGACGTACAGGGAATATCTAGACAAAGCAGATACAGAACTTAAAAATGCAGGAATTGAAGATCATAAATCGTGCGCGCGGATCATGGTATGCGAGGCAAGCGGTTTAAGTATGGCTGCGTTGATCCTTCATGAACATGAACAGGTTTCGGAGGCTTATGAAAAGCGTTTTGAAGAAATTCTTTCAAGACGTCTGCGTCGTGAGCCTCTTGAATATATTATAGGGAAAACCTCCTTTATGGGTCTTGACATCCTTTGCTCAAAGGACTGTCTTGTTCCGAGATTTGACACGGAGATCCTTGCGGAACTTGCGGTCGCAGAAACAGAGAAGGCTATAAAGAGGTGCAGAGAAAAGGGAGCCCGGGTACCGGGGATCCTTGACCTGTGTACGGGCACGGGATGCGTGGGCATAAGCGTTGCTGCACTTTCGGGCGTGAGAAAGGTGACACTTTCCGATATCTCGAAGAAAGCTATAGAGCTTGCTCGCAGGAATGCGAAGGCAAATGATGTTGATGCTGAACTTATTGTTTCGGATCTTTTTGATTCCATAGAAGGAAAATTCGATATAATAACGGCTAATCCGCCGTATATCGCACGTGACAAGATCGGAGCGCTCGAACCCGAGGTTTCGGAGTTTGAGCCGCGGCTTGCGCTTGACGGAGGAGAGGACGGACTTGTGTTTTACAGACGTATAATGAAATGCGCTCCGCAACATATGGCTGAGGGCGCATTTTTGGCGCTTGAAACGGGAGATGAACAGACGGAAGACGTTTCTGCCATGATGGAGGCTGCCGGACTCAGAGGTGTTGCGGTTCATAAGGATCTGGCGGGACTTCCGAGAGTTGTGTGCGGGTACATGATACAGGATAACAGGCGGGACTTCCGAGAGTTGTGTGCGGATACATGATATAGGATAACAGGCGGTACTGCAAGGTGATTCGGCTTCCGGGTATTTTGGGGCCATGAAGAGCACGAAAAGGATTTGACGGAGAAAACAATATGGACATTTACGGTAAGATTGAAGACATCGTACTCAGATACGGAGAAGTTCGGGATGAACTTGCCTCGCCGGGAGTTGCCTCGGATCAGGCTCGCTTTAAGAAGCTCATGAAGGAAGAATCGGAGCTTTCTGTTATCGCGTCCAAATATGAGGAATATAAAAAGGTCCTGCGGGACATAGAGGATTCTGAGGCTATGCTTGAAGGAGAGACGGACCCCGAAATGAGAGAGCTTGCAAAAGAAGAACTCGATGCGGCCAGGGAACGTTCGGAAATCCTTGACGGAGAGCTTAAAGTGCTCCTGCTCCCGAAAGATCCGGATGACGGTAAAAACGTTATCGTAGAGATCAGAGCCGGTGCCGGCGGTGATGAAGCGGCACTTTTTGCCGCGGATCTCTTCAGAATGTATCAAAAGTATTCAGATTCGATGCGTTGGAAGACAGAGATGGTCAGCGTAAACGAGAACGGTATCGGAGGTTACAAAGAAATAGTCTTTATGATCAACGGTCAGGGAGTCTTTTCAAGGCTCAAGTACGAAAGCGGTGTACACCGTGTGCAAAGGATACCCGTAACCGAGTCGGGCGGCCGTATCCATACATCAACGGCGACTGTTGCAATTCTTCCCGAAGCGGAAGAAGTGGATGTAAATCTTGACCTTAATGACTGCAAGTTTGATGTTTTCAGGGCATCGGGCAACGGCGGCCAGTGTGTCAATACGACGGATTCCGCTGTGCGCCTTACGCATATTCCCACGGGTATCGTTATCTCATGTCAGGATGAAAAATCACAGCTCAAAAACAGAGATAAGGCATTGAAGGTATTGAGAGCCAAGCTGTATGAAATTGAAACCGAAAAGGCTCATGAAAAAGAGGCAAGCAACAGAAGAAGCCAGATAGGAACAGGCGATCGTTCGGAGAAGATCAGAACCTACAATTTCCCGCAAAGCAGATGTACGGATCACAGGATCAAGCTCACACTGTACTGCCTCGAAGATGTTATGAACGGCGATCTTACCGAGCTGCTTGACAGTCTCAGTGCCGCCGACAGGGCAGAAAAACTTTTGCACCTCGGAGAAGGCGATGAATGAAGTCGTTTCCGACCGGTGAACTAAAAAACAGTTTTCGGAGAGGTTCAAAATGCAGATCATCGAGAGTAATTCAAATAAAAAGATAAAAGAGCTCGCAGCGCTGCAGCGTTCCAAAAAAGAACGCACACAGGCCGGGCTTTTTGTGCTTGAAGGTGACCGTATCATACGAGACGCGCTTGCAACACGAAAAGATCTTGTCGATAACGTATATGTGAGCGTATCGTACGCTTCCGAAAAGGGTGTCCCTACAGATAATGCTGTGGTTGTTGCGGACAGTGTGCTCAGCCACGTCTGCGAGACTGTGACGGATCAGGGGATCCTCGCCACGGTCCGGGAAGAACCGCTCCTCAGAAATGAAGAAGAACTTATGACTAAGGACAGGGTACTTGTTCTTGAAGATATTCAGGATCCCGGAAATCTCGGAACCATCATAAGGACAGCTGAGGCAGCCGGCATTGAGGCCGTTATCATGAGCAGCGGTACGGCGGATATTTTCAGCCCCAAGGTGGTTCGCTCAACTATGGGCTCGATCCTGCGTGTGCCTTTTACATATTCGCCCGATATAAAGAAGACTGTGGAATGTCTTAAGAAGAGCGGGCATGTCGTATATGCGGCACATCTTAAAGGGGCAGCCGATATGAGGAAGACCACGTTTGAAGCGCGTCGTGCTATCATAATCGGTAATGAAGGCAGAGGGATTTCGGATCCCGTAGCCGAGCTCGCGGACATCAGAGTGTTCATCCCTATGCAGGGGGAAGTAGAGTCTTTAAACGCGGCTGTTGCGGCTGCAATTCTTATGTATCATATATAAAAAGTCTTTAAAGGTTCACCGAACTGACACACATTTTATGTAACATATCGGAAGTGAAGATACTTAGTATGTAAAAAAATAAACGAGGAGTAAGCTGTGCTTGAAGTAAAAAACGTCCAAAAAAAATATGGCGATCAACGTGCTCTCAGCAGTTTGTCGTTTACAGCGGCAGATGGAAGGATCGTGGGTTTTTTGGGGCCCAACGGTGCGGGAAAGACAACAGCCATGAATATCTTCAGCGGTTTTATGGAGCCGACGGCCGGAAGTGTTACAGTATGCGGATTTGATCTCGCAAAGGACAGAAAAAAAGCCCTTGCAAACATAGGGTACCTTCCGGAAAATCCCCCGCTTTATCCTGAGATGACGGTAAATGAATATCTTTGCTTTGTCGCGGGACTTAAAGGACTTACGGGCCGTAAGGGACGTGAGGAAGCGAAAGAACTAATGCAGCTCACCCGGACGGACGGAGATGCGCATACTCTGATAGGCCGGTTGTCGAAAGGCACGAAGCAGAGGATAGCCATAGCGGGTGCTCTCACAGCATCGCCGAGGCTTTTGCTTCTCGATGAACCTTCCAACGGACTGGATCCGGGACAGACGGCGGTATTTAAAGGAATACTGACCGGTCTTAAGAAAAAAGGAACAACGATCATTATCAGTTCTCATATACTTTCACAGGTGAGCGCGGTCTGCGACGAAATGCTTGTCATCAACAGGGGCAGACTGATCGCATCGGGTACGGTCGATTTTTTTGAAAAGAAGCTCTCGAAAGAACTTGGTTTTACCGTTGATATCCCCGCAAATCCTTCGGAATGCGAGAAAGCACTTACGCCCATGAAGGATCTTTGCAATATCGTCTATGAAGGCAAGACTGCAGATGGGGCAGGCAGGTATTCGATCACGGGTTATAAGAGTGATATCAGAAAGCAACTGTTTGAAAGCATTGCCCGGGCAGGACTTTATATAGAAAGCCTCGTACCGGCAGGCAGATCTCTCGAAGAGATATATCTCGGAATGATAAGCGCATCCGAGTCTGAATTTGAAAAGGCTCAAAAGAGGGCGCTGGAGAAACGCAGGGAAAGAGAAGAGGAAGGAGAATTCGATGAAAACGATCTTTTCTAAAGAAATTAAATCGTATTTTAATTCCTTTTCGGGATACCTGTTCCTTGCATTCTTCCTTATGTCCGAAGGGCTGTATCATTACATTTATAATTATACATATGCGTCGGCAGATTATCCTTATACGATCGAAGCAACGAGTCTTTTGCTTATATTCTTCCTTCCGGTGATATGTGTCAGGATATTTGCGCATGAGAGAAAACTCGGTACGGACAGGCTGCTTTTTACGTCTCCCGTATCAAACACCAGGATAGTTCTTGCAAAATACAGCGCAGCACTTTTACCGGTACTGATGGGATGTGCGCTTATATCATTTCATCCGCTTATAATGGCCGAATACGGAGAAGTTAATCTCAGGGCGGCTTATTGGGGACTCTTTGTATTTATTTTGTTTGTGGCTGCGATGCTTGCTGCCGGAATGTTTATTTCGTCTCTGGTTTCCGGAGAGCTTGTCGCCGGAATTGTGACATTTGCATGCATGATGTTTATATCACTTCTGGATCCCTTTATCGAGATGCTCAGGGGATACGGGATCGAGCTTCCGACGGGCGTTTCACCCCTGTCACATCTACATGAGGGCCTTGCGGGAAGAGCATCGCTTGCCGATGTTGCGTATTTCTTAATTCTAATTTTAATTTTTATAATCGCGACTGTCGTTTCAATCTCATCTTCGAGAAAGGATATGAGATCCGGTGAAAAGCTGAAAACAGCCGGAATTTACGCGGTTTTGTTCGCGGCGGCCCTTGCTTTTAACCTTCTTGCAAATGCTGTTGACATTCATGTGGATATGACGGCCGGAGGCCTTTATTCTCTAGAGGATACAACTGTAGAATACCTTGAGGCTTTTGATGATGAAGTGACTGTAACCTATATCACGGGAGAAAATGATGAAGAAAAAGTATTCAGTGATATAATGGAAGGCTTTACCGATGCCTGCGACAATATCGAATACGTTGTTGCACTCGAAGGAGAGTCGCTTGCGCTTATAAAGAACAAGGGGATCACCACGCAGTTCGGAAGCGGATTCCTTGTTGAAGATCATGACACGGGACTTGAACGTTTTGTCGATGTCGGCGAGATGATAATATCATCCGTTGATTACGATACACTTGCCTATAAGATCACGGGAGTTGACTTTGAAGGCAGGATGCTTTCGGCCCTTTCTTATGTTGAAGGCTCGGTAAGACCGACTGTCAAGCTTCTTACGGGACACGGAGAAGACGAACTGATAAGCGGACTGGTTGCGGTTCTTGACCGTGAAGGCATTGCTCATGAGTCGGTTTCTCTCACAACATCCGGAAACCTTGACAATTGTGACGCACTTGTTATATATGCGCCTGTTTCGGATCTTGCGGAAAGTGAATATGATGCCGTCCTCGAATATATACTCGGAGGCGGACGGATACTTGTCTTTACCGATGCGGCCGCCGGATCTCTTCCGAATCTTGAGTCGCTCATGCGTCATTTCGGCATAGACAGCGATCCGGGAAAAATGATCGGCGAGAACGATCCGGATCACTACCTGTCGGGAAGTAACATGGAACTCCTTCCGACGCTGTGTGAGGAAGCCTTTCCTACGGATATCAGAAAGGGAAGTATGATAGTTTGTCCATATGCGTCGCCGCTCTTTATCAGGAGTAACCTGAACGAAAACGTAACTGTATCGCCGATACTCAGAACATCGGAAAATTCCGAGGTTATCTGGTACTCGGAAGATGATCCCGAAAGCGAAGAAAAGATCGGGGGACCGTTCTACGTTGGGCTTATGTCGCGAGAGGAGTATTCGGACGGCACTTCGAGTGAGATGATCGTTTATTCGACGCCTTATATGGTTTCCGATATGTTTCTCTGGAGCGAGCCTTATGCCAACGAAAGACTTACCGTAGCAACGCTTATGGAGCTTGCACCGTATAAAAGTCCGGTACTGGCCCCCGTAAGAAATGTGGATAATGCGGTACTTGCGGTCACCGCAGAGGAAAGTACGCTTATCGGTGTTCTTTATATCGGACTGATCCCGGCGTGTATCATTGTCATCGGGGCTTTGCATTTGATACGCAGAAGAAAGAAAGCTTGAGAGCAAAACTATTGATGTAAATCGGTTGTTCTATTATACTTTTAAACAGAGGAAATATAAATGCTATGAGTATTGAGTCGGTAAAATTCAGAGGGCGTCATCACTCCCACAGGGCACTGACATTTCTTGTTACGGGAAGTGTCTGTTTGATTGCGATTCCGACACTTTCTATCATCTGCACTTTTTGGCCGGAAGGATCGGAATTCCTCGGTATGCTCGGCCTTGCAGGTTTTATCATGTCGATACTTGGGATCGTGATGAGCGTGCTTTCCATGAAGGAAAGGGATATATACATTAACGATTCTGTCGCCGGGATCGTCATCAATTCCGTTGCGACACTCATATATCTGATATTATATATTAGGGGTTTGATAATATGAAATTATTAAAAAGAAAGGCGTGTCGTTTTATAGCTGCGGGCATTATAGCTTTCGCGGTGATGTTCGGCGCACCTTTTTTTGCTGCGGAAGCAACGGCTGCCGGAATAAAGGGTGTCGTTACGGCAAAAGAACTTCGTGTGCGTTCAACACCCGACATGACTGATAATTCCAACGTTCTCTTTAAAGGAGACGAGGAGGTTCTCCTTAAGAAAGATCAGGAGATCACCGTGATCGCGGTATCGGGAGAATGGTACCATATCCGCGCCGTTGTTGACGGTGAGATCGTCGAGGGATATTCCGTGTCCTCGTATATCAGTGTTGATGAAGAGCCCGTTGACGAGACACTTGTCAAGGGAACGATAACCGCAGTGGAACTCAACGTAAGAAAAGGGCCGGCAACAACTTACGGCAAAGTTGAGTACGGCGATTCGACTCTTATTCTGAAAAAAAATGAAGAAGTTACGGTTCATGCCGTTTATGACGGGTGGTATTACATCACTTACCCCGACGGAGAAAAGAAATATAACGGTTTTGTTCTCGGAGAATATGTCTCTGTTCCCGAAGACGCCTATGTGACGACACTCACAGATGCTCAGCTCGGAAACTACCTTATCGTAAACCCGGAAAACGGCGGGGAAACGGAAGAGAAAAAGAGCGAAGAGCACGAAGAAGATAAAGAGAACAAGGAAGATAAAGAGAACAAGGAAGACAAAGAGAACAAGGAAGATAAAGAAAATAAAGAGGATAAAGAGAAGGAAGAAGAGCCTGAGGTTGTTGTACCGGAGGGCTGCGTACAGATAGAACGAATAATCAAATCTAAATTTAATATTCAAGGAACCGTTACGGCATCAAAGCTCAACGTCCGAAAACTTTCAAAGAAGAGCAGTGATGTAATGTGTGTTTTGAGTAAAGGTGACGTCGTTACGGTTATCAATTCCGTTACAGTCACAACAAACAAAGATTCCGAAACCCCGACCAAGACCCGCTGGTACAGGATCGTTGTGCCGGAGGAAGGATCGTTCTCGATAGGATATGTCATTGAGGATTACCTGGAACTGACTTATACGGGAAATCTTACCGCGGTTACAAAGTATGATAAGCAAAAGCTGAAGGTCGATCCCGATAAAAATAAGATCGTTAGGAAGACCAATGATAAGAAGCTTAAGATAGCCAAGGGCGAAACCGTTTCGCTCATAGGAGAGAAGACGGACGCGTCGGGAAATAAATATTATGAGGTTGCATACAAGCTTAAGGATACTCTTTATACAGGTTTTATTCTTTCGACAGATGTTAATTTCGAACGTACGGTTCCCGAATATTCGGTCAAGTTCTTTGTTCCGATAGAGGAAGCCGGTAAGGTTGAGGAGCTTGCGGGAACCGAAGTCAGGATAGTTTATTCCTTCGAAGGCGCGAATGCGATCGCGGTTAATGCGCCGGCACTTATGATGCACGAAACTGCGGCATGGGCCACACCCGTTATCCGGGATCAAAACGACAATCCGGTTATGATCTATACGGGAGATTCACTTGAAGTGCTTGATACGATGATCGAGGGAGATACACTCTGGTGCTATGTACGTCATATGTACGGAGGCACGGAATACAAGGGATATATTTCAAAGGAGCATGTTTCGCCGGACCCATCGCTTACGCTGATGAGTAAAGAAGAAGAGGAAGCGCTCATCGGCGTTACGAGCGGAAGCTTTGAAGCAAAGCTTGCGACCGAAGGTTTCCCCGAAAGCTATAAGGAGTCGCTCAGAACTCTTCATGAGCTCTACCCTCTTTGGGAATTTAAAGCATTTCATACGGGACTCGTTTGGAAAGATGTTATCGACAACGAGTCTATAGTAGGTAAAAACCTCATACCAAATACAAAAGGCATCGAGTGGAAGTCACTTGAATCCGGAGCCTACAGCTACAAGACTGATTCTTTTGTGGTGTTTGACGGCTCTACGTGGGTTACGGCTTCACGCGATGCAATTGAGTATTATATGGATCCCCGTAATTTTCTTTCACAGGATACGATCTTTCAGTTTGAGCTGCTTGCGTATTCTCCCGCGACTCAGGGCTCCGATGCCGTTGACGGGATCCTTAAGAACACGGCTATGAAGGAGGCGGATTACAAATATGTCGATCCCGAAGGAAGAAAAAGGACGATCTCTTATACGGACACGTTCCTTATGGCTGCGGAGTATTCGGGAGTTAGCCCTCTTCACCTTGCATCACGTGTCAAGCAGGAGGTTACCATAGGCGTTGACAATATGAGCAACAGCGTTACGGGAACCGTAAAGGGATATGAGGGGCTGTACAACTACTACAACATAGGCGCTTACCACAGTACCGAGGCCGGAGGAGCGATAAAGAACGGTCTTAAATTTGCGCGTGACGGCTCTGCCAACAACCAGACCAACATTAACTGCCTGATACCGTGGGACAATAAGCTTCGTTCCATAATCGGCGGTGCGTATTATATCGGCAGTAATTATATCAATCGCGGACAGAATACGATCTACCTCCAAAAATTCAACACTACGGCAACAAGCACATATATGCATCAATATATGGCAAATGTGGAGGCTCCGTGGGCCGAGGGCCGAAGAGTGTTTTCCGCCTATGAAGATCCCGTGGGGACACCGATTGTCTTTATGATCCCCGTTTATCTCGATATGCCCGAAAACCCGGCTCCCTATCCTGTACACAAGGATAACCCGAACAATTGGCTTAAAACTTTAAAGGTAAGTGACCAGGACGGAAACAAGCTTGCTCTTACGCCTACCCTAAAAAATACATATGACGACGAATACTCGATCGTGGTTGAGAACAATGTGACAAGCATCAAGATAACGGCTACGCCCGTCAGTTCCGTTGCAAATGTCATAAGTGAAAAGAAGCATATACTCGCGGAGGGAATGAACAGGGTGGTGGTTTCTGTTCAGGCTCAAAACGGGGATATAAAAGAGTTTATTATTAACATCTACCGCGAAACAGGCAAGACGACTGAAGAGATAACGCCTGAAGAGAAAACAGACGCGGATCCTGCATCTGAAGAGCCCACGGGCGAAGAAAAAGCGGGAGAAGAAACTGCGGGCGAAGAGGCCGCAGGCGGAGAAACCGCAGGCGGAGAAACCGCAGCCGGAGAAACCGCGGGCGAAGAGTCCGCAGCCGGAGAAACCGCAGGCGGAGAAACCGCAGGCGAAGAAAAAGCGGGAGAAGAAACTGCGGGCGAAGAGGCCGCAGCAGGAGAAACCGCAGGCGGAGAAAACGCAGCCGGAGAAACCGCGGGCGAAGAGTCCGCAGCAGGAGAAACCGCAGGCGGAGAAAACGCAGCCGGAGAAACAGCGGGCGGAGAAACCGCGGGCGGGAAACCTACAGGCGGAGAAACCGCAGGCGGAGAAACCGCAGCCGAAGGGACAACGCCGGATGGCACAAACAATTAAGATAATATCTGAAAAACCTTCTCAAAGGAAACCGGAAAGGAAGTAAGTATGAAATGAAAGTAATAAAGCCTATGGTTGCCTTAAGCATAGTAGTGGCCGTGATATGGGCGTTTGCACCGTCCGAAAGGGCGCATGCGGCAAGTGTTTCGGCAGCATTTGAAAAGGTATCACCTGCTTCTGATATACGAGTGGAGGATATGCTAAAGCTGAGACTGAGTCTGAATGCGGATACGGAGATCGGTGCGGTTGAGGCTTATATCTCCTATGACAGTAACGTCTTTGAGTATATCATGGGTCCGGACTGCATACTCGGAGGGGAAGGGGTTTTAAGAATAAGCGACTCCGGTACATCGACTTACAGCACTAAACGTGATTACCTGCTTTACTTCCAGGCTACGGCCATGGGAGAAAGCAAATTTTCAATCCGTAACAACCCGGAGATATATGATGCAGGCGATGAAGAAGCCATGTCGGTTTCGTCTCAGCCGCTTACACTTACCGTTTATGCCGGCACAACGGCATCATCGGATGCAACTCTTTCGGAGCTTAAGGTGGGAAGCGCCGTACTTTCGCCTTCCTTTGACCCGCTTATCAAGGATTATAACGTTCATGTCGAAAACAGCGTAGAAAAGCTTGCTGTTTCGGCAGTTGCCAATGATCCCCTTGCATCGGTCAGAGTAGAAGGATCGGATGAACTCAAGGTCGGAAACAACCGTATAACGATCCTTGTTACCGCGCCGGACGGAACGGAAAACAAGTATGTTGTTTACTGCATAAGAGATGAGGTGCCCGCAGAGGAGTCGGAGCCGGAAAACGAAGAACCACAGGAAGAAAAGGAAGAAGAAACAGCAAAGGAAAAAAAGACGGAAGAAACAACCGAGCATCGACAGGCATTTTATATAACGCAGAAAGATGATAAAATAATGCTTATAGCCGATACCGGATATATAATGATGGAATCGGATGCCGGAGTTAAAATTCCGGAAGGATATTATAAGACATCAATTCTGATCAGCGGTTATACGGTGACTGCATTTTCGCCGGTACCGGACGGGACTCCGGAATACCTTCTGCTTATCCTCTGCAAAGAGGGAAGTGAGCCGGGGCTGTACGTATATGACAGGATAGAGAAGACGATTCAAAGATACGGTCTTTCAGGCACTGACAGGGCAGTGGAAAAGACAGAGGAAAATAAGAAAGAGGATATATCTTCGCCCGATCCCGAGGCATATGAAAAGACTGTAAGTACGCTTACAACCGTTATAGCGGTGCTTTCCGGTGTATGCATGCTCCTTCTTATAATCGTGATAAGACTGGTGTTCAGAAGAAAAGACGGGACGCGCGGCAAAGAAACGGGGGAAGATAAACGTAAAAGAGCACCTCAATCGCGGAGAAGGACGGGCAGGTAAACGAAATAGGACACTTCAGTCGAGGAGAAGGACGGGCAGATAAACGTTTGACGTGATGATTCGGCAAAAGTAGAGGAGAAAAAGATGATCTGTGACATATGTCGTAGAAACAAAGCTACAATCATATACACGGAAGTGATAAACGGTGAAAAGACTCAGCGCTGTTTCTGTGATGAATGCGCGGCACTTATGAACTCCGGATTGTCCGGAAAGAAAAACAAACCGGAGTCACCGCAGATGGGCAGTATACTTTCCGGGATACTATCCAAGTATATGGAAAGATGCGTTGAAAACATGGCACCCAGTGACCGTAACGAGACGGTCTGTCCGACGTGTGGGATGACGTTTTCGTCATTTATGAAGGAGAGACTGCTGGGATGTCCGGATTGTTATTCGACATTTTCCATGGTTGTTGAGAAACAGCTGAAAGCGGTGCAACCCGGGACATACCACGTGGGTAAGGTGCCTTCAAATCCTGAGGTATTTGAAAAAGACAACGCCGATGCTTTGAAAGGAAAAGGAAAAAAGAGAGCGAAAGGCAAAAATGCCGATTCGAAGAGTAAAACACAAAAGAAGAGCCGTCTGCTGCGGGATGAAAGCGCAGATCTTAAAGAACAACTGAAAAACGCCGTTGAAGCGGAAGATTTTATGCTTGCGGCCAGAATTCGCGACAAGATAAAGGAAATGGAAAATGAAAAAAAAGATAACAAAGTGGTACATGGAAAGAAACGATCATGATGATGTGATCGTCTCAAGCAGGGTACGACTTGCGAGGAATCTTAGCGGGTACAATTTTGGCAGGATGCTTTCCGATGAAGATGCGGGGAGGCTCGTGGATAAAGTAAGAGCCATGAAGAATGAGATCGAAGGACGGGAGAATGTACCGTATTATTCGTGCAATGTGAGCAAACTGTCACCCAGGGATAAAGAAGTACTTTTTGAATCTCATGCGATCAGCCGGGATCTCTACTCGAAAGAACAGCCCACAGGTCTTATCATTTCGGAAGACGACTCGGTGAGTATTATGATCAACGGACGGGATCATATCAAGATTTCAACGATAACAACGGGCGCAAATATGAAAAAGATCATGACCGTGGCAAACAGGATCGATGATATGATAGATTCGAGGTTCAAATACGCCTATGGCGAAAAGTACGGCTATCTCACAAGCAGTCTTGCGGATGTGGGAACGGGTCTTAAAGCATCGTATCTGCTTTTCCTGCCGGCACTTTCATCAAGCGGAAAGCTTGAAGCGATAGGATCCGAACTCTCAAGGTTCGGCCTGATGATAAAGGGAGTATACGGAGACGGTGTCAAAAGTCCGGGATATTTGCATCGACTGTACAACAGACGAACGATCGGGCTCACCGAAGCCGAGATTTACGAAGGCCTTGAGGTTGTTACGAGTCAGATAGTAAATCTTGAGAAAAAACAACGTCACGAGTGGTATGACAGAAACAGGTCGGATATCGAAGATAAGGTGTACCGATCCTACGGAGTGCTTAAGTATGCGAGAAACCTTGAATTTAAGGATGCGCTGACTCTTCTGGCTCAAATAGAGCTGGGAAGATTTCTCGGTATCATAAGACCGGCAGACGTATCGTTTGATATATTCAGGCTTATGATGGAAATACAGCCGGCCATGCTCATAAACGTTATGACGGTTGATGACAGAGAAACGAGTATCGATACAATAAGAGCGGAATATGTCAGAAAGAAACTTCCGAAGATCAAAACTGAAAAAGAGGATTAAACTATGGAATACAAATTTACAAATCATGCACGAATAGCCCTCAATCAGGCAACGCAGGCTGCAGCTACCTTCGGGCACGGAGGGATCGGTACCGAGCATATGCTCATCGGACTTCTCAGATCGGGAGGAGTTGCGGGAAGAGTTCTTGAAGAGAATCTTGTAGATGAGGATAAGATAGTTGAACTGATCAATCAGCTTATTTCACCCCAGTCGGGTGTCGGATATGCCGAGGTCGAAAAGTTTACTCCACGTGCCCGCAAAGTCATTGACAATGCATTTGCGGAAGCTGTTTCCATGCGTGCCGAGAGAGTGGGGACGGAGCATATTCTTATCGGACTTCTTCGCGAAAGCGATTGCATCGCGGTCAGGCTGCTTAATACCATAGGCGTTAATATACAAAAAATCTATATCGATCTTCTGACGGCTATGGGCGTTGATGCCCATAAGGCAAGATCGCAGATGAAAGCGTCACAGGGAAAAAATATTTCGGCGACCCCTACTCTCGACCAGTACAGCAGAGATTTGACGAAGCTTGCGACCGACGGAAAACTCGATCCCGTCATCGGAAGAATGGGTGAGATCGAAAGAGTTATCCAGATACTTTCCAGACGCACGAAAAACAATCCCTGTCTTGTCGGTGAACCGGGCGTGGGTAAGACATCCATCGTGGAGGGACTTGCGCAGAGGATCATAAGCGGTGACGTCCCGGATACGATCAAGAATCACAGGCTCGTGACGCTCGATCTTTCGGGTATGGTTGCCGGATCGAAGTACAGAGGCGAGTTTGAAGAGAGGATCAAGCGCGTTATTTCGGAGGTTATAAATGCCGGAAATGTGATCCTTTTCCTTGATGAGCTCCATACCATTATCGGAGCGGGCGGAGCCGAAGGTGCGCTTGATGCGTCAAATATCCTCAAACCTTCGCTTTCACGCGGAGAGCTACAGCTTATCGGAGCCACGACTCTTGATGAATACAGGAAGCATATCGAAAAAGATGCAGCCCTTGAGAGAAGATTTCAGCCCGTTACGGTAGAGGAGCCCTCGCCCGAAGAAACGGTCCTTATACTTAAGGGTATAAGAAAAGCATATGAAGATCATCATCAGGTAACCATTACGGATGAGGCAATCGAGGCCTGCGTAAAGCTTTCGAACAGATATATCTCGGACAGATTTCTGCCCGATAAGGCCATTGATCTTATGGATGAAGCTTCTTCAAGGCTTGCTCTTTCTGTTTACGGAACGATACCGAAGATAAAAAAGATAGATGAGAAGTTGAAGGCTCTTGATGTTGAAAAAGAAAATGCCATAGTTAACGAAGCATTCGAAGAGGCAGCGGCTATCAAGAAAAAGCAGAACAGGCTTCGCCGTGAAAAACAAAAGATCGAAGAAGAACAGAAAGAGCTTCGCCGCAACAGAGTCCTTGAAGTAACATTTACCGAGATAGCCGAGGTTGTTGCGGGCTGGACAAAGATACCGGTCAAGAAGCTTGAGGAGGAAGAGAGCGAGAAGCTTATGAAACTCGAAGAAATCCTCCATAAGCGTGTTATCGGTCAGCAGGATGCGGTCACGGCACTTTCCAAGGCGATAAGGCGAGGCAGAGTGGGACTTAAGGATCCGAATCGCCCCATTGGATCGTTCTTATTCCTCGGACCTACCGGCGTTGGTAAGACGGAACTCTCAAAAGCGCTTGCAGAGGCTCTGTTCGGAACGGAAGAATCGATGATCAGAGTTGATATGTCCGAATATATGGAGAAACACAGTGTATCAAAGATGATCGGTTCGCCTCCCGGATATGTCGGCTATGATGAGGGCGGACAGCTCAGCGAGAAGATAAGACGTCATCCCTACAGTGTAGTCCTTTTTGATGAGATAGAAAAAGCACATCCCGACGTGTTCAACCTGCTTCTTCAGGTGCTCGATGACGGCCATGTGACGGACGCGCAGGGCAGAAAAGTAAGCTTTAAAAACAGCGTTATCATCATGACGTCAAATGCGGGCGCGCAGAGAATAATCTCACCCAAGACGCTGGGATTTGCTTCAAATGAGGATGCGGAAGCGGACTACAAGAAGATGCGCGAAGGTGTTATGGAGGAAGTTCGCAAGCTCTTTAAGCCCGAATTCCTCAACAGAATAGATGAAACGATCGTATTCCACTCGCTGAACAAGGAAGAGATCAAAGAAATCGTCGGCATTATGTCAGCATCTGTCGCCGGGAGGGCCCTTGAGGAAATGCAGATAAAGATTAAGATCGATAAGACCTTTACGGATTTTATCGCTGAAAAGGGGTTTGACGAAAAGTACGGTGCAAGGCCTTTAAGACGCGCGATCCAGACGGAGCTCGAAGATATGCTTGCAGAGAAGATACTGGACGGTACCGTTACAAGAGGAAACTCATTATTGGTATGCTATGACGAGAAGAAAAAAAGGACAGTTTTTAAGAAACGATAAGCGTTCTTCTCTTTGACGTTTTATTGTCCTTATGATACACTAATAAACGGTCAAAACCGAAAAAAAGGTCAGACAAACATAACGGTCAAACATGAAAAAGGCCGGACAGACAGCCGTATAATCGGCGAGGAAAAAGCATGGATTTCCAAACAGGAGGAATCAAATGAAAACAGTAGAGTCGCTTATTGCGAAAGAAAAGGACGGATCATTAAGTTTCGGTAATTTTACACTTCCTCAAAAATCAAAAGTATCGGATTTTGCCCATGAAGGCGATCTGTATAAAGTAAAGACATTTAACGAGATCACAAAGCTCGAAAAGAACGGACTATTTGTATATGAGTCGGTTCCCGGAACTTCGGTGTTTAATTTCAGATCGGACGGCGATGTTACAGCATTTAATGTGACAGGCAGCAGCGATGTTCAGATAACGCTTGAGCTTGAGCCCGATAAGACCTACGAGGTATCGGTCAATTCTGTAAAGCTTGAGCCTGTAAAGACAAATCTTGGCGGCAAGCTCGTGTTCAGTGTAGAAGCTAAAGAAGATGAATTTACCGCAGTAGAGGTTAAACGCGTTTGATACATCCCGGAAAAGATTTGATATAGCCGGGTACGGCGAATACTTAGGGTTCGCGTTGAGGGAAAAATGATCAAGGTGCTATCCGAAGAGGCGGCAACGTCCGGGACGGCACCTTGTTTTATCTCAGCAGGAGAAGCACCCCGCTTCTTTAAGAGTGGGATGGTAACCGAGCGTAGGGGGAATGCTGATGGCTAAGGAGAAAAGCTTATTCTTTTGCAGGGAATGCGGCAACGAATTCCCCAAATGGATGGGGCAGTGTCCCGTGTGTAAGGCATGGGACAGCTTTGAAGAGGCACCTGCCATATCCGGACCGGCAAGAAAAGCGGTTTCCGGTTCGGTAAAGACATCAGGAATGAGGACAAATGTACCGGTAAAGCTGTCTGCCGTTAAACGGGAAGAAAACGAAAGAGTAAAGACAGATATCGGGGAATTCGACAGGGTTTTGGGTGGAGGAATTGTAAAAGGCTCGCTTGTTCTTGTCGGAGGAGATCCCGGAATAGGAAAGTCTACATTACTTCTGGAAGCCTGTGCAAAACTGGCAAGGAAAAAATTAAATTTGCTTTATATTTCCGGGGAAGAGAGCCTGGGACAGATCGGAATGAGAGCGGAAAGGCTCGGATGCGCCGAAGATGACGTGCTGTTCCTCTCGGAAACGAGCCTCGATGTGATCGAGGAAACTATCACGAAAGATAAGCCCGATATCGTCGTGATCGATTCGATCCAGACAGTTTACAGGGAAGACATATCATCATCCCCCGGAAGCGTCAGTCAGGTCAGAGAAACGACAGGATCACTTATGAGGCTGGCAAAGAGTCTTTCGGTGACGATATTTATAGTGGGTCACGTTACAAAGGAAGGTACCGTTGCGGGACCGAGGATGCTTGAACATATGGTGGACACGGTGCTTTACTTTGAAGGTGACACTTCATCGCCGTACCGGATACTTAGGGCTGTAAAGAACAGATTCGGATCGACAAACGAAGTAGGCGTATTTGAGATGCAGGGCGACGGACTGAGGGAAGTCACCAACCCGTCCGAGCATATGCTTGAAGGCAGACCTGTCGGGGAACCGGGCTCGGTAATATCGGCATCGATAGAAGGTACAAGGCCCATACTTGCCGAAATTCAGGCGCTTGTGAGCAAAACGAGTTTTGCATTACCCAGACGCACATGTCTCGGAATAGACGTAAACAGATTAAATCTTCTTCTGGCGGTGATAGAGAAACGTATGGGCGTTCCTCTGACGAGCTACGATGCCTATGTTAATGTGGCCGGAGGCATGAGGATAAATGAACCGGCACTTGATCTGGCGGTCGTTGTGGCACTTCTGTCCGGTGCAACAGACAAAGCACCGGGGGATAAAACCGTTATTTTCGGTGAGGTCGGACTGACAGGAGAAGTCAGGGGCGTCGGAAGATCGGGGCAGAGAGTGATGGAAGCTCAAAATATGGGCTACGATACGGTGATCATGCCGCAGGTAAACGTTAAAGATATCGGGGAGCATACCATTAAAATTATCGGTGTGAGACATATCAGAGAACTTAAGCAATTACCGATCTGGCAGAAGTTAAAACATGATTAAATTATATTAAAAGGGCATGTAATGGCGAAGAACAGGGCAAGAAACAAGAAGAAGGTCGCTCAAAACAAGCAGGAGCGTATGATCAACCACATCGAAGAAAAGGTTGAAGAACATAATCCATGGAAAGACCTTCGCAATGAAATCTTAAATCAAGGCGCAAAGAACTACGAGTATGATCCTTTGGCGCAGGATGGTTCACGCCTTAAATCGAAAAAATACGAACGATCTTTGACAGGTACGCATTCCGATAAGGATTTATCTTATGACAGGAATGAATCTGTTAAAAACACGGCCGGATCTGAGGGCTTGCAGACACAGGGCAGAAAATATATGTATGACTCGGCACGAACACCCGATGAGGATGAGTCGGTTGTGACCGAAGAACCGAAAGAAAAAGAGATTGCCGTTTCGGGGACACAGGATGGGGAAAACGAGCCTGAACGCGAAAAAGGAGAAGGCCTTTTTTCGGCGATCATAAGACTCTTTAAGGGAACTCCGAGAAAACCGCTGCCCGAAGAAAGCTATGAATATGTAGAAAGCGCAGAAACAAAGGGCGTGGAAAGCACAGAAACAAAGGGTGTGGAAAGCGCAGAAGCAAAGGGCGTGAAAAGCCCGGAAACAAAAAGCGAGGAAAGCCCGGAAACTTCGAAAAGTGCAGCTGCAAAAGGCAATAAAGATAATAAAGACAGTAAAGAGTCCTCGGGTAAAAGGAGATTTTCAAAGACGGTTCGCAGGCTTATCGGAACGGCAGCGATCCTCTTAGCGATCTGCGCGGTAGTACTCGGATTTTTTGGATTTAAGTTTATGGTCAAATACGGTTCTCTGAAGTATCTTTACAATTATCTGCATGACACGAAGGGAAGCCTCAGATACGAAACAGACGAACTGGCGCTTGAAGGTGCGGATGAGGACGTTCCTCATGCCGTTGATGAAACGGATCCAAAGGAATACAGAGTTAAGGAAAAGGTAGACTCTGTTTGGGGAGAAGAGGTCGACAGATTACTTCCCATACAATTTAATACAGAGAAAAATGCCGATGCCGCCATCAGCGGATTCTTTACATTCCGCGGTAATTACAGACGTGATGCCTCAAGTGTCGGCGCCGTTACGGCCAACGAAAAAACCTTTGAAAGATCTTGGGAATATACGACCGGTAAGCTGCTCAAGAATAACGGCAGTGACTACTGGTCGGGAAACGGATGGACGGGACAGCCGCTCCTTGCACAATGGGAGGACAAAGTGCGTCAGACCATGAATATGTATGACAGTGCAAAGGCTAAGAACGGTCTTGTTGAGGTGATATATCCGGGCATGGACGGTAAGATACACTTCCTTGATATTGATACCGGCGAAGAAACACGTCCTGTCATAAACGTCGGAATGACATTTAAAGGGACGGCCTCCATATATCCGGACGGAACGCCTCTGCTTTTCTGCGGATGCGGCGATGCCCAGACCGGACCCTTCGGAGAAAACGTCTCGCAGAGATTCTACATATACAGTCTTATAGACGGAAAGCTCCTTTACGAGGGCGGGATTGAAGACAGTTTTGCACCCAGAAGATGGCACGCCTATGACAGTTCACCGATCATCGATCCCGAAACCGATACACTCATATATCCCGGTGAGAACGGCGTGATCTATACGATGACGCTCAACACCGAATATAACAAAGAATACGGGACGATTTCCGTAAATCCCTCCGATCTCGTCAAATATACATTTACGATCGAGGGCACCTATGCCGAGAACAAGAGAGTGTGGGGCAGTGAATGCAGCGCATGTGCCTGGAATGGCTATATTTTCCTCGGTGACAATGCAGGAATGTTTTATTGTCTTGACGTTAATGAAATGAAGATGGTCTGGATCACCGATCTTAAGGAAGACATAAATTCTTCGCCGATTCTTTCGTTTGAGGAGGAAGGTACATTCCTGTATGTGGGAACAACTTTAAAATATAATTATGATGAACACAGCATGGGTGAGGCCGCCATATACAAGCTGAATGCCGTTACGGGACAGACCGTATGGAAAAAGGGCTATGAGGTTAATACCGTAAAAGGTTATGCGGGCGGAGTGCTGTCGACCGGCGCCGTCGGAAAGGGAGAGATCGGAAACTGCGTGATCTATTCTGTTTCCAAGACACCTTCTCTGGAGGGAGGATATCTTGTGGCGCTTAACAAGAAAACGGGACATGAGGAGTGGAGGATCACGCTTGATATGTACTCGTGGAGCTCTACCATACTTACGTACGACAGGGAGGGCAAGCCTTTGATAATTCAGGGATGCCAGAACGGAGACCTGCTTCTTATCGACGGAGTACAGGGAAAGATCCTCAGCAGTATTAACTTTGGTTCGGCGATAGAAGCGACCCCGGTGATGTATGCCGATCGACTCGTTATTGCTACGAGAGGCGAAAAAATTTACGGAGCAAGGCTTAAATAAGAGAGGCGGGGAAAATATGAAGAGAAAAAGGTACAAGTTCGGTGCCGTGGTGTTTATGCTCGTGCTGACGATGCTCAGCGCGATACTTTGGCCTGCCGAAAATGCTAAAACGGAGCTGCGTACCGTAACATGTGCCGATGATCTTGAAGGAGCCGGGATCGGAGGAGTTAAGTCTTTTATGGGTGGTGATGCTTCGGGAATCTACTTCCGGAGCCTGCTGGGACGTGATATAGCCACATACAGTGAATTTGATACATTTGAAGATGCCGTAAAGGCTTTGAACAGCGGAAGTGTCGATGCAATATGGGCATGTGACGTAACAGCCGAATATGCAAAGAAAAAGTATGAAAACCTTGAGATACTCGACAGTTCCGATATGTCTGAGACCGCAAAGCTGAAAAGACCGAGATTCTCCTTCGCTCTTGCAATGCCCAACACGAAAGAGAACGAAGAACTTAAAAAGAAACTTGACGGGGTGATAGCGGATATGTCTTCGGACGGAACTCTGTCTATGCTCACCAATGACTATATTCACAGGGTTACCGAAGTGGAACCTTTCTACGAAGACGATATGTGGAGCAGGAGCGACAGGTTCAGAGCCGCCAACGAGATGAAGGGTGTGCTTGAGATCGGGATCACAGGAGCGACACCGCCTGTTGAGCTTATAGACGAAAAAGGAAATCCTACGGGCTTTTGCGTGGCCTTCCTTGATTCGATCGCGTGCGGGCTGAAGACTGATATAAACATTAATATTCTTGACACGGAAACGGCATATTCGCAGCTTATGTCGGGAAGAGTTGACATTCTCTTTACCGGAGCCGAATCGGGAAATACAACACAGGAAGAAAAGAAGTTCCTGACATCGACAGGGTATCTCGACATGTACAATTACAAATTTATTGTCAGGGGCAAATCAGAAACAGATCAGGGAAACGGCGAAATCAAGTAACCACATCTATATAGGAGGACGGACAGATGTATGTTCTTTTGGGAATAACCGATGCGGTTTATTCAAACCTCATTTCGGGAGGGGCTTATTTCAAGATAATAAAAGCTTTGGCGGTTACCGCGGTCATCACTGTGACGGCATGGTTGATCGCAATGATACTCGGTACACTGATCAGCTATCTTACCAGCTATGAGAAGAAACTCATCTCGGACATAGGACGCGGACTGTGCTTTATTCTCAGAGGCAGCCCGGTGATCCTTTTGATCTGGTTGCTTTATTATGTTCCGCTCTTTGGGATCAATCTTCCGGCAGTTATCGCCGCAGCACTCGGAATCGGGCTTTACGGTGCCGGCAGTTATTCGGAAATCCTGACGAGAAGCGCTAAAAAAGAAATGGAGATGTTTTCGGACACTATAAAGAAAAGTCTCAGTCATTCTCATTTTACGGCTGTTGTTCCGGAGGCGATCGAGAATTCTCTTTTTGAGATAAAGAGGCTTACGGTCCTTTTACTGCAGTTATCCTCTCTTGCCGGATACATCGGAACGGGAGAGCTGGTGTATGTTATGAGTGAGATAGGACATAAGAATATGTATCCGTTCTTTTCAATCTTCTTCTGTCTGGTGCTCTATCTTATTGCGGCAGCGATAATCGAGGCTGTTTTCAATAAAATCATCAAACGGGTGAAAAAGAGGAAGGAAACGAATGATGACCTGCCCCAAAGCTGACGGCGATTTGGGATAACATAAAAAATCCATCTCTTGTTTACAAAATATTTAAATTGTCGTAAAATGTTCATCACAATTGCGGACTAGAATCTAGACACAGAATAAAACAAAGGAGGCCACTCCGGATGAGCGAAACGGTATTTAAACGTTATGAAAAGAAATATCTGCTTACTTCCGAACAGGAACGTGAGTTCCTTCGTCGTATCGAAGGTAAGATGAAGCTCGATGAATACGGTCTCCATACCATCTGCAATATCTATTTTGACACTCCCGATTTCGATCTTATCAGAGCATCTGTCGAAAAACCCGTATATAAAGAAAAACTCAGACTTCGTTCATACGGAGTTCCCGAATCGGAAGATTCGAAGGTGTACGTAGAACTGAAAAAGAAGTATAAGGGAATAGTATATAAGCGTCGTGTGGGCCTTAAGCTTAAAGATGCCGAAGCATACCTTTATGACGGGATCCATCCCGCAAAGGATAATCAGATCATGAGAGAGATCGATTGGTTTCTCAAGATGAATCCTGTTGAACCCCAGGTGTATCTGGCATATGACAGACGCGCATATTACGGAGTTGAGGATGATAAGCTCAGACTTACACTTGATAAGAATATCAGGTGCAGACGTATCAAACTCAGACTTGGAGACGGTGCCGTAGGTGAAAAGCTTATAGATGAAGATTGCACGCTTATGGAGATCAAACTCCCCGAGTATATGCCGATCTGGATGGCGAATGATCTTTCGGAACTCGGTATCACTCCCGTATCGTTTTCAAAATACGGAACATATTATATGGAGCATCCGGATGTTTATATGAGTATAATCGAAAACCATATGCCGCTTCTCGGTTCTTCGGGCGATATTGTGGATCTTAAGCATGCAAGGATCAGAAAAAACCTTTTGAAGGATAAGACTCTTAAGTGAGATCTTCGGACTACAGGTACTTCGGGAGCATATAAACCTTAAAGATCAGGAGGAAACTCTATATGTTTGATTCTATTCTTGCGTCAACCTCATCGGTTGCCGCTGACGAGTTCATTATCTGTACACTTATTTCGATTGGTCTCGGAATCATAATCGCATTTATCCACTCATTCAAAAACGAGTACTCTAAGCATATGCTTCTTGCGCTTATAGCGCTTCCCGCGATCATTCAGTCGGTGATCATGCTTGTAAACGGTAACGTCGGAACAGGTATCGCTGTTATGGGCGCATTTTCGCTTGTTCGTTTCAGATCCACACCCGGTAACGCAAGAGAGATCACCAGCATTTTCCTTGCAACGGCTTCCGGTCTTGCCATGTCCATGGGATATGTACTATATGCGGCTGCGCTCATACTTGTCGTCGGAGCTGTTACGATCGTTATCAGCCTTATCGGTCTTGCACAGCCGGCACGCGGAACAAAGCAGCTTAAGATCGTTATTCCGGAAAACCTTGATTACACAACGATATTTGATGATATCCTTGATAAATATACATCAAAGGCAGTACTTGGCAGAGTTAAGTCCACAAATATGGGAAGTCTTTTTGAACTTCAATATGATGTTGTTCTACTCCCGGGAAAGAACGAAAAAGAGTTCATCGATGAACTTCGTGTACGCAACGGAAACCTGAGCATTACACTCAGCAGGCCGATAGTAAACAGAGAAGAACTTTAAAAGTAGATTAATAGTTCGCAATAATTAAGTTTAGAATTTATTTATTTGATGCATAACCACTCTTGATTTAATCAAATACCTGTAATAAAATGAGAACGTCTTTTTTAAGACGTTCTTATTATGCTCCGCCGCAGGAAGATGCGGGGCGACAGATCCACAGAGGAGGAAATTATGAAAAAAATTACAGCATTGCTTCTCGTCTTTGCTCTTGTATTCGGAATGACCGCATGCAGCAGCCCGGCTACCGGCGACAAGATCGGCATCATCCTTATCGGTGACGAGAACGAGGGTTACTCTCTTGCACATATTGAGGGTATTAAGAAGGCAGCTAAAGAGCGCAACGTAGAAGATAACCTTGTTTGGTTCTACAACGTTCCCCAGGAAGAGGAATGCTACGACAAGTGTATTTCTTGTATAGAGCAGGGCTGCAAGCTTGTTATTACCAATTCATACGGTCATCAGTATTTTGCCAGACAGGCAGCTGAAGAACATCCCGAGATCAAGTTCGTTTGTATGACAGGCGACGAGGCTAAGAGTTCGGGACTTGAAAATCTTTCAAATGCATTTAACCAGACATACCAGAGCCGTTATGTGTCAGGTGTGGTTGCAGGTATGAAGATCAAGGAACTTGTTGACAGCGGTAAGCTCGGAGCAAACAATTTCAACGCAGAAGGCAAGGTTAAGACAGGATATGTCGGAGCTTTCCCCTTCGCAGAGGTTATTTCGGGTTATACGGCATTCTTCCTTGGAATGCAGTCAATTTATCCCGATGTTGTAATGGATGTTTCGTTTACAAGCTCATGGTCGGATCTTGTTGCCGAGAAGACAACCGCAGAAATGCTTATAGCAAACGGTGCGGTCATCATCGGACAGCATGCTGATACAACCGGTGCTCCTCAGGCCTGTGAAGCAGCTAACGTAGCAGGAACTCCTGTTTAC
>JAILKT010000065.1 GCA_024693545.1 Lachnospiraceae bacterium | reverse complement strand
CTCTATTCCGTCGATATCATCGGTAAACATCTTTTTGAGCTGCCCCGTGCCGATATCCTGAATATTTCCGAGCGGCATCCCCTCGATCTTATGCTGAACATATTCCCTCAAATTCTTAAGCGTATGGAACGCACCTTCATGGGAATACTTTAGTCCGAAGCAATAAAACACTTTATAGAGAAGTATGCACGCGAAGAATATCACTACGAGCGTGACCGCAGTACCGGCTGTAAGCTCCTCGTGATCAAGAAGCGGCTTTATCAGCCTGAAAACCACATAATACGGTGCGATAGAGAAAAGCACGCCGATCGACAAAAGAGCCATTGCGGCGTACGTTTTTTTCTTATACTTACCTGCGTACTTAAGCACGTAAGAAATCATTTTTTCCTCCTCTCCAAACTGCGATCCGTACGATGCGCACAAAGTATTTCTGCCGTGCTCGCCTCGCGTGAGACTGAGCTTCTTCAGCCGTACTCGCCTCTCCCGCGACTGAGGTTTCACTTTTTTGCACATCTTTCGCAAATTCATCGAGATATGTTAGCATCGGCTAACTCATTTGTCAATTATAAATGTATATGCGAAAAGCTTACTCGCTATCGCTTTTGCAAGTTCGTCAAGCTTTTCCGCTACATTGTCATCAACCGACGACACGATCGATACGTTCGGCTCGATGATCTCCATGTTCTTCATGGACTCCATCATTTCGTTCATCTTCTTGTTTGCCATAGGTGCCCAGCTACCGTTCTCTATAAGCGCCACTTTTCTTCCACAAAGGTTGTGGTTCTTAAGATCTGTGAGCAACGTATGCATGTGATCGAAGATCTCGGCATTGTATGTGGCACTTGCAAATATAAGCGTTGAGTACTCAAATGCCCTTGAAAGCAGTTCGCTCGTCGTGGTCTTTGAGACGTCATATACCCTGACGTCCCTTACGCCGAGGTCCGCAAGCTTGACTGCAAGGATATCCGCTGCATTCGCCGTATTCCCGTATACTGATCCGTAGAAGATCGCAACCGAATTCTTCTCCGGCGTACATGACGACCACTTCGTGTAGAGGTCAAGCACGAGTCCGAGATTTTCTCTCCAGATGTGGCCGTGGAGGGGAAGTATCATCTTGACGTCATAGGCGCTGACCTTCTTTAAGAGCCCCGATACCTGAGCGCCGTACTTGCCGACTATATTTGTGTAATAACGTCTTGCCTCGTCCAGCCAGTCCTTCTCCCAGTCAACCTCATCGGCAAAAATATTTCCGCTCATTGCCCCGAACGCGCCGAAGGCATCGGCCGAGAAAAATGCTCCCGTCAGGCTCTCAACCGACATCATGACCTCGGGCCAGTGGACCATGGGCGCCGCTATAAATGTCAGCGTGTGCTTTCCGAGCGAAAGTGTGTCTTTCTCTTTGATCGTGACTGCATTCACATCAATGTGATAAAACTGCGAGATGAACCGGATCGCTTTCGCAGAGGCCACGATCTTTAAGTCGGGATACTTCGCAACGAGCTCAGGGATTGCGGCACAGTGGTCGGGTTCCATATGCTGGACCACCATGTAATCAAGGGTTCTTCCGTTCAAAACATGCTCAAGGTTCTCGAAAAACTGCCTTGTTACGGCATCGTCGATCCCGTCCATAAGACATGTTTTCTCGTCCATTATCAGATAATTGTTATACGACATTCCGGCGGGCACGGGATATGCGTTCTCGAAGAGTTCGAGCCTGCGGTCCGCAGCGCCCATCCACCAAATATCTTTTACTACTTCTCTAACGTTATACATTTCTTTTTCCTTTCTATATCACGTATATTTTAGGGATCTGCGCCGAAGCACATTGCTTTCCCCACGCGGTTGACATTCATCTTGAATTATAATAATCTGAAGCCAACATTTCCGTTGTTATAACAACAAAGCATAATTAAAAATAAAAATACGGAGGCCGCATGAATACGTTTTTTTTGAGCAAAACACCATTGTTTCACGGGATTTCCGAAGATAATATCAAAGACCTGCTTGCATGTCTGAATGCAAGAGAGAGAAAATACAATAAAAACGAAGTCATTCTTCGTGCGGGGAATGCGACCAAAGACATAGGTCTTGTGATCTCGGGCAGCGTAAATACCGTTATGAATTTTTACTGGGGCGACAGTCATATATTCGGTCACGTTGAAGAAGGAGCCATATTCGCCGAAAACTGTGCAGCCATCCACGGAAAAGAGTCCATGTGCGACGTAGTGGCCGTTGAGCCGTGCGAAATACTCTTTCTCGATATGGACAATCTCATCACGACATGTTCAAGCAACTGCAATCATCACCTCAAACTCATCCATAACCTTCTCAGGATCTGTGCACAAAAAAACCTGGAACTCTCGAGCAGAATGATGCATACCGCACCAAAATCTCTCAGAGCCAGGTTGCTTTCCTATCTTTCCGAGCAGGCTATGATAAACTGCAGCTCGCACTTCACTATCCCGTTCAACCGCCAGCAGCTTGCGGACTATCTTGCCGTAGACAGAAGCGCAATGTCTAACGAACTGAGCAAGATGCAGCGCGACGGCCTCATCACGGTAAAACGAAACGAATTCACCCTGTCTCAGGTTTTCACAGCCTCTCACAGGTAAATTTCATATTTCCGTGCCCGTCCGTTTCGAGGATGACATATGAAGCAAATCCGTCACGCGGCCGCGAAATGCTTCCCGGATTAACGACGTAACGGCCGTCCTTCTCAATGAGTTTTTGTATATGCGTGTGACCGTAAAGGACCACGTCATAGCCGTTATCAATGGCAAAATCCATCATTGCCGTGTCACTGAAATACGGAAGCCGGTGACCGTGCTCGATATGGATTATTTTCCCTTCGATATTCAGATTCACCGCGTCACGCTCCTGCGTGAACAGGTCACAGTTACCGCAGACTCCGGTAATCGGAGCCCCAAGATAACTCCTTATATAGTCAAATTCCGAAGTCCCGTCACCGCAGTGCAGGATAAGATCTATCTTGCCGATCTTCCCGCGCAGCATTTCTATATTTCCGGTTCTTCCATGCGAATCACTGATTATCAATATACGCATACGTTGTTCTGCCCTTCGTTTTTTCTGCACAGACGATGGACCTCAACCCCCGTCCCTCGGGTGTCACGCTATGTAGCATTGTATATGACACCAAACCCCCGTCCCTCGGGTGTCATCCACCGATCAATCTCACCGCTTCCTGCCAGCCTTTTACAAGTTCCGCGCGTTTTGTCTCATCCATTCGCGGCTCAAAGACAGTATCACTGCCTGCTCCGGCCGCTATATCGCTCTCACTCCAGAATCCGGTTGCAAGACCTGCGAGATACGCAGCGCCCATAGCCGTCGACTCTACACATGCCGGACGTACCACACGCATATTGCTGATATCTGCTTGCATCTGAAGTAGATAGTTATTTGCCGACGCTCCGCCATCCACGCGAAGCGTGCATTTATTGTCCGCATCGGCTCTTGAGTCTTCGCCTTTTGACGCGGCCGCGTTCACTTCGTTCCCGGTGCCGCATTTTCCCGTATCCCGCTGCATCGCCGCAACGATATCGTTCACCTGATAAACAATGGCATCGAGTGCCGCGCGGACGATATGGTTTTTCCCGACACCGCGCGTAAGTCCCGTAATGATACCCTTTGCGTCCGGTTTCCAGTAAGGAGCCCCAAGTCCCGTAAATGCGGGAACTATATAGCATCCGTTTGTATCTTCCGCTTTATGCGCAAGTTCTTCCGTTTCTGCCGATGAAGACACAAGGCCGAGCTCATCACGTATCCACTGAATAAGCGCACCGCCCATAAAAACCGAACCCTCAAGCGCATATGTGATCTTTCCGCTCCGTCCCCACGCTATCGTGGTGACAAGTCCGTGTTCCGAACGTACAGGCTTCTCTCCCGTATTCATTAAAAGGAAGCATCCCGTTCCGTATGTATTCTTTATATCTCCCGCATTAAATGCCTTCTGTCCGAAAAGTGCCGCCTGCTGGTCTCCCGCAGCTCCCGCGATACGGATGCTGCCTCCGGGAAGTAAATCCCCGGCAGTCTCGCCGTAGATCTCGCTGTTACCGACCACCTTCGGGAGCATGTTCATCGGTATTTTAAGAAGCCTGCAGATGTCCTCGTCCCACATAAGCGTGTGGATGTTAAAGAGCATCGTTCGAGACGCGTTGCTATAATCGGTCACATGCCGCTCTCCCTTCGTCAGGTTCCATATGAGCCAGCACTCGACCGTGCCGAAAAGGAGCTCTCCCCGCTCCGCACGGGCTCTGACGCCTTCAACATTATCAAGTATCCACGCAATCTTGGTTGCGGAGAAATAAGGATCAAGAACAAGGCCCGTCTTGTCACGTATACTTTCCGCGTACTCTGCTATTTCCCTGCAATACAGGGCCGTGCGCCTGCACTGCCAGACTATCGCATTATAAACAGGTTTTCCGGTCGCTTTGTCCCAAACGATCGTCGTCTCGCGCTGGTTCGTTATACCGATGCAATCGATGTCCAAGGCAGTAAGTCCCGCTGACTTCATGGCCTCACATGCCACCTCAAGCTGCACCGAAAGGATCTCCTCCGGATCATGCTCCACCCAACCGGCCTGCGGAAAATACTGAGTGATCGGCTTTTGTGCAACACCTGCCACAGCGCCCATCCTGTCAAATATTATTGCCCTTTCCGATGATGTCCCCGCATCAAATGACATTACATAGTTTCCCATAAGCGTTTTCTCCCGGGAAATTAAATCTTATCAGGTGTAAAGCCCATCGGGAATAGCTCTCGGAGAGAGTAAACCCAGTAATCATCCTCGCTTTTTGCAAGAATGATAAAGAACGCATCGGGATCGCAAAATTCCGCCATAACCTGTCTGCAAACTCCGCACGGCGGGCAATAATCCGTGATCCTTCCTTCTTTTCCGCCGACTATCGCAATCGCATCAAACTCTCTGTCACCCTCGCTTACAGCCTTGAAAAACGCCGTTCTCTCGGCACAATTCGAGGGTCCGAACGCTGCATTTTCAATATTGCATCCTGTGTAGATCTTCTTGTTTTTTGCCATAAGCGCCGCTCCAACCTTAAACTGCGAGTACGGAGCATATGAAAAAGCGAGCATCTCGGTCGCTCTTTTTATAAGTTCCCTGCAAACAAGGTCGCTGAGCCTGTCAACCGACGGCGTTGTTCCTTTCAGAGGTGTCGGTGCTGTTACGCGCGTACGCGCCGGAAGCTGCATCTCGTTTTCTTCATTCTTAATCTTGTCATTATCCATGATGATGCCTCCTTTATTTTTCTTTCCTTATATATTTTCTTTGATCTTTTCGTAATCCCCCTTAAAATGGAAAGTACACATTCCAACCTTCCGGGCGCCTATGACATTTTCTTCCCTGTCGTCGATAAACATGCACTCATCTGCCTTCAGATCATACTTATTCAGGAAAGCCCTGTATATCTTTTCATCGGGTTTAAGCATAAGATAATCCGATGAAACAAATACTCCGTCAAAAAAATCAAGTGGCAGGAATTTGGGGAAATAGCTGTAAAAAAGGTCGCTCGCATTCGACAATACATATATCCCGAATCCGCAGGTCTTTACGTATTCGCAGAATTCCCTTGCGCCCTTTAAAGGATTCATGCAAATCTCCCAGTTATCAGCACATTTTTTGAGTGCCCCGTGGTATTTTTCGGGAACCCTTACTTTTACCAGGTCAAATCTGTCTCTGTCCTTTATTTCCCCTTTGTCCCCAAGCGCCCATTCCGGCCCGCCAAAGAGTTCCTTTCTGATTACTTCTTTCTCCTCTTCAGATGTACAATACAGATTCAAAGAGACTTCCGGATCAAAATCAAGAAGAACATTTCCCATATCAAGTACTACGTTTTTTATCATGTTTATCTCCAACTCAGAAATATCCGTGCAGACCACAGACCCGTTTCTTTGGCCTCGACAGGCCTCGTCCGTTTCCGTGGCAAAAGCTTCACCCGGCCACTGCCGCGGTCCCTAAGACCATTAGTGTCTGTATGCCCTGCTCACTTCATTTCTGTCTTTCATGCCGGTCTTCTTTAATATATTAGATACATGAAAACGTATGGTATTTTCCGAAAGCTTAAGCAGCTCCGCTATTTCACCGTTCGAACGACCTTCCGACACAAGCATGGATATCTCCTCTTCACGGCGTGTCAAACCGTACTGCCCTGCAAAGGCTGCCCGGCGTTCTTCGGCGCTGAGTTCTCTCCGAACATCGTTTGAGCCCTCAAATGGCGAGTACTTTTCTTTCACCATCAGGAAAAACAGTATTACCAGAGGTATGAAAAGCACACTCACCATGATCACCGATGTCAGCTGATCAAATCCGATCTCTGTGATCATCAGTACCACCACAGCTTCACAGACACGCGCTACACCCAGTCCGAGCGGCGCCATATAATATTTCTTGCTCTCCGACGCCAATGTCATAAACGATGCCGCACGGTACACGGCAAAGAAACCAAGTATAACATAAGAAAGTCCGATAACAAGCGTTACCAGTCCGCTCTCCTGGTAGATCATGGTCAGCACAACGGGATATGCGAGACTGACTACAGCACAAACGCCTCCGATTATGCGGTTTTTGTCAAAGATCAGTCCCGCTGCTATAAGCCCAACCGCATAAAAGCTTCGCTGCGCCAAAAGATTGATTTCACGGCAGTATTCTACATACAGAACATTATTAGTTCCGATACTCGAAATGGGTGCCATGATCGCTATAACAACGCACAAAAGTATCAATATCTTCCTGCCCCGGGCAGTTTCAAGTGACAACTCAGGCTTTATGATCGGAGCATCCGATGATCCCGATCCACCGTTTTGTTCACTTACAACGGCATCTTTGTACATTAGCATAAATACCACTATGAGGGCAATAAGGATACAATCGATAAATATTATATAATATGAAGTCATAAGTCCTTCGCTAAGCAAAGATGTAATCCACGTTCCCAAAGCCCCGAAAGCATAAGCCATACCATAGCAGATTCCCAGACGCGAGGCAGGTACATATACCGCAGCAAGTGTAAAAGTGAATCCCGTATGAAGTCCGACTATCACATTAAGAATAATGACCATAAACATCAGTACCAAACCAGACGGTACAAGGATGGATATTATGATCACGGGCACCTCGATAATAAAAGACGCAACCTGAAACATCCTTCGTGCAGACAGGTGGCTACGGGTTTTGTACAGTATAACAAACAATCCCACTCCCACACCCTGTGCCAGGTATGCCCATCCTGTCGACACGGCACCGATAGTTTTTGTATCGAAGTAATTATACAGCAGATACATCTGTGAGAAAAACAGCAATGAATCAAGAAGATACACTGCCGCTATGACCAAACAACAAATTATGAAATTTTTGTTTTTGGAAACAAACCCCTTCATAATACCTCCAAATAGCAAAACCCGTCTTTTTACTCTCTTAAATTTATACCAAACCACATGCTTCTGCAAGCAATTAATACTCAATTTCACAAACCCGTCCTTAATCAAACACGTCTAAAATCAAAACTGTACATATGCTGGCTATGTTTTTCGCGTCAAAGATGTTACAATCAGTAAAAGTTGTGGATGTACTTTGCGTTTCGTGTATTTTTTCGATTTTGCAACACTAAAGAGAATATCATTAAAGCAAAGCATTTGTTTTCCATTGTTTTCCGTAACTTTCACTCAGTTTCGGCAACCGAGACCGATTCACAACATCTTGTGGCAGGTACATTTGATCAAAAAAGTACGCCGGCTTCAGATCGAAATTGAGTTCAAAAAGCAAGAAAAAAAGCCGAAAGGAGAATTTTATGAAAAAGAGAACGGGAAAGGCAATAAGCAGCAAATTTTTTAAAACCTTTTGGGTTATGCTGCTTATCTTTACACTGGTCATTCCGTCTATGAACGGTACCAAAATTCAGGTCCATGCAGCAGGCGACCAGGAAGTCTGGAAAATCTATGCAACCATTGCAGATGATGGCTCCGAATCCGATATTCAATTGGTTTCCGGCTCCGAGTCCGTTACAGGCAAAGGTTTGATCGGTAAGTTTATAAAAGGAGGAAGTTATACTCTGAGCGACGAGGATAGAGACATCGTCATAATTGCCGATAATGCCGAAATTACAGCGGGCAATATTGACCTCGGCTACAATTTCAAACTGTCCGGAGAAAGCAAGCTTATCTATAATGATTATACTCTTTCTTCGACCGAAGATAGGTTTTCATCATATCCCGCATCGGCAGGCGCGATAACAGTGGATGGTCTTTCTGCTCATTACGATGCCGAAGGTACCCCTTATTACTCAGATCCCTCAAAAGAAATATGGAGTCGCTCCTACGATCTTACCGTCACCGGCGAAATGCATCTCAGAGGTGAGGAGAACCACGATGCTGAAGACAATACTTGGTTCGATCCAATTTGGATGGGTTATAATGATATCAAAGTCACCTCAAGCGGTAGATTCATAATTGACGACGGAGCTCATCTGATCGCGGAGAATTCGCTTGAAGTTCTGCAAGGCGGCTCAGTCGCAGGTTCAGGAAATGATGCTTATTTACGAGTATGCAGCGGTGCCGCAATCACGGGGCTTCCCCTCTACGCAGAAACGCCTGATAATGATGTATCTAACACCTTCTCAACTCGCAACCACGAAGAATATGAGTTTAGATACAACCAAGGTACTTCGAAATGGATCTATCCCTTTGACCTTAATTTCCCCGTATTTGAATTCAGTATAGGTGGAATTGATTTAGGTGGCACGGAAAGAATATCTGTTCATTATAAATACTCTGAAAACGATAACTATATCGTAGCAGATCCGATCGTAACTTACGATGACGGGCTTACGGCAAGCTTCGGCATCTCACTGAAAAATATGACGGATGATGCTAAGCCGTTCAGTTTAAAGATAGAATTTTTCCCGTCTGAAAACTCCACCAAAACCATGCTTTGTTGGAGAGACTCCAGGGATCCCGTCGATCCGATTTACGATGGAATTGCAGGCAATGTTTTTGAACTTGCCTTAACTTTAGATAAATATGTTGAGATTTCTTTGGGTTACCCTAATTCCGGTAATCCCGCAATTGTAGGAACAGTTGATGATTACCTGTATGCATATTCCGGTGAAGAAGATGCCATCAAGTCATATCTTGCCACCGAGCTTTACAATCGATTCATTTCCGTGCCTATGTATGAGGATTTCGGACTTAAGAATGCAGGTGATCTTAAATCTCGAATCACCAAAGCAGACACTACGGACCCTATCAATGCCACAGCAAAAGACGGAACGAGTGTTCCGGTCTCCGTAACTAATTACAAAGTAGCATGGGGCAATGATATAGAAAACGGAGATCCTGTTGTAAGCAATATCCCTGTTTATACGCTCCCTGATAAAGACAGTTTCCTTATCTGTACGGATTTCAACAAAGATAACGGTACCGGAAAAACTTTCTATATCCGTAAAGCTCACGCGGACGAAGTACCTTTTGATGGTGATCAAGATTCCGCGATTTCCGTTATTATTCCGTCCATCAACCCGGAAACAATTGTAGCGGGTGGCATGGGCTCCGATACAGCAGTTCATAACAGCGACCATGTTTATTCATTCTCGTTTAATTCTCGCTGGCTTAACAGCAACATTAACGGCCCATCGAGTGATACCGATCCCGCAAATTACGGTACTCTGATTCGTATTATGAGCGAAACTGAAACCTATATCTGGCTTAAAGGAGAAGGCGAGACCAAACAATACGGCAATATCGGCAGTAGCTTCTACGG
>JAILKT010000062.1 GCA_024693545.1 Lachnospiraceae bacterium | reverse complement strand
GGGCTTCTGCTGGCAGCAACGGTTCCCGAAGGCGGCGTGATACTTAAGATGTGCAGATGTATCGGGAACGATGCTGTAAAAGCGACTCTTTGTACAGTCGGGACACTGGGAAGGATACTAAGCCGCATGTGTGTGGCAGATACTCCCGTTTATATCCCATGTGTCAGCGAGAATACCGCACCGGCTCTGATAAAAATGAATCCCCAAATTGTGCTTGACGAAGTTTGGAAAGGTGAGTTGATCTATGAGTGAAAACCCGATAAATCAACAGGTTCAGGATCAAAAGAGAAAAAGGATCTCTTTAAATCTTTCGCTGGAGGGCGAGATTAATGCCGCTCCGGTGACGGATACTCTTATGATGCCGCAACAAACCGCGACAGAAGCTCCCGTTCAACAGCAGGTTACGACTCCGAAGCTGTATTATGCGGAGATGGCTGAGCGAATCGAGAAAAAAACATATGACAGAAGTGTTTTTATCAAATGGAAGCGCTCTCAGTCAAGCCAGATGAGAGATGTTACGGGAAGTTTAAAAAGGCTGACGTCCCTTTTGGATGCTTCCGTTGATCAGGGAGATTTTGAAACGATCAAGAATGAATATCTGACCCTGGTACAGGCGTGTGATACTTATCTGGATAATCACGCTCCAAGCACCGATGAGGGTATGGCTCGTTATGCTATGGTAGAACAGATCAAGAGCCATGTTTTGGCGGAGATGAGGACCATTGACGGTAAAAGCTGGGATATTACGCAGGAGGACCGTTCCGAAGGGAAAAAGTGGCGTGATGTATTGATCGGAGTACCGGTGGTTGTTGTCTCCCGGGATAAGATCCGATTGTCAGACGAACAGGGTCAGACCTCTTCAGTCAAAAGGCTCGAGGTAAACGGTCAGCGCTATATTTATAAAAAAGCGGAAAGAGTTTCTTTCAAAGGCTACGCAGGAGAGAGTAATCCGCGGTTTATGGGGGCTTTCACAGAGACATGTCAGGAATTGATGAATGAACTGATAGGGATGGAAGACAGGAATAATCCGATGTACAAAGATATGCCCGCGGCAGCCAGAACCGCGAGAATCGCAGAATTGAAAGAAACCCTTGATGCAGCAAAAAAAGCGCAGGAAGTATTTCCTGTCATGGCGGCAAATGAAGCGATCGAAAGTTTAAACGAAGAAATAGCCGAATACAAAAACCCCACAGGGAAATATCAAAATACGGATGCCAAAGAAAAGGAGACTGCGATCAGGAAACTTCAGAAACAACTGGACGGGTGGACCGCAATCCTTCGGGCATATCCTGATGTCATAGATGATCGGTTAAATATATTGGTAAACAGCAAAGCGTTCAGAAACGCACAAAAGATCGGCAGATATGTATATCCGGACATCACCGGTGAAGATGATCCGAGACTTTTGGATTTTCAGCGAAAGATCAGTCCTGTTCTCGATACTGTAGGGAAAAAAGAGTTTGTGGTTGATGTAGGAATAGAGAAGGCAAAAATTGCGAACGGAGGAGATCTTTCCGTAAGAAATGTTGCAACCTCTGTTATGGCAGAAGCATTGAAGATTCCGGACCTGATTGCAGAAAGCCGACTTGCTGAAATAGAAGTGGAAGGAAAGCGCGAAAAAGGACTGCTCATGCGTGAGGTTCAAGGAGTCACCGGTGATAAACTTGCGAAGTTGCATAAGGGCAAAACGGCACATATTACACCCGATGCGATCAAGCAGCTCATGACTCTTCAGGTATTTGACTATATTTGCGGACAGGTCGACAGACACTATAATAATTTCCTGATGGATGTGGAAGAAAAGGACGGCAAGGTAGTGATCAAAGGATTTATCGGAATAGACAACGATCTTTCGTTTGGATCACTTTCGACCGAAACGGCAGAGGAGGATTATTTAACCGGTTTTACGGAATCTTTTATCAAACCTCTGGAAGCAAGAGGAGAGACTATGTTGATGGCTTTGGACAAACAATTTGCCGACAGGGTCATAGCTCTTGAGCCGACACAGGTCACTTACCTGCTCAAACCGTTTTTAAACGGAGAAGAGATCTCCGCCGCATTGGACAGATTAAAGACTGTTCAACAATTTCTTAAAAACGAGGCGGGTAAGTACAAAAAGGGAGAAGAGTCGCTGTTGATAGGAGAAAAAGAACAGGAAAAATGGGAAGCACTCAGAGCAAAGCTTGACAGACCCAATCCCGTAGAGAAAGACGCATTTGAGAAAAACAAAGAAGACAGGGAATTAAAAAAACATGGTTACATCTTTCCTTTTATGGTTGGATGGGAATGGCTAAAATAATACATTGCCTAAAGAGCGCATTGTTTAAAGAGGAAAAATGAGCGATAAAGAATTAAATGATCAGCTCCTTGCAAAGCAGGCGGAAACATTTAAAACCGAAGGACAGAACCTGGAACTCAATAAGGTTGATTACAGATCACCCGAAATGCTTGCGGACATTCATCGGATCGAGCAGGACAGGATCAATAAATATATTGAGTCACAAAAGGAGACTACTACACCCAAGCTTTCTTACGAAGAGCTTGAGCAGCGGATCAATAATCAGAATTATGATCGGAGTGTGTTTACCAAATGGAAGCGTGGCAACTCGAAAAGTATGGAAAGAGTTACGAAAGGGCTCCACAGACTTGATGAGCTGTTAAAAACGGGTGTCGGAATGACAGACTATGCCGATGTGGAGAATGCGTATTTCGTGTTACAGGAAGCATGTGTTGATTATCTGACGACGCATTCGCCCAAGACAGCCGAAGGAGAAGCCCGTTATCGGATGGTCCAACAGATCGGCGAACGAATAAGGAGAGAACTGGGATATATCCGTGTGAATTCTGAGAATCTGACAAAGGAAGACATGCAAAAAACATGGGCAGTCGTTTTGGCACAGCCCCGAGTGATCGTGCTCGAAGAAGACCAGATTCATGTTCCGAAGGAAGCAGAACGAAGCGGAACGGCATCACTCTTTAAAATTACGGAGAAATCCGGAGAATCATTTTTTAAAGTAAGCGAGAAGCTTTCTAATGCGGATTCGGCAGCGGGATATGTCGCAGAGATCATAGACGGCATCACCAGAGAGATGATAGGACTGAAGGATGTCGGTCATCCTCTTTATTCGGGTATGAAAGAAGAAGATAAGGAACAGAGAGGAAAAGAACTGCAAAGCCTTTTGGATACAGCGCTAAAGTTCAAAGAATATTGGGAAAAAGAGATTGATATCAATACTTCGATATCCGGAACGGAAGAGAACCAGTGGAAAACTCTGAAAGAAAAATACCCGGATCTGAAAGAAGAAGAGAAGAAAAACTATTTGGCTTTCTTTAGGGAGATGGAAAAACGGATCACGATCAATGTGTCAGGTATCAAGAACGGAAGGGTCAGAAAAGGATCTGACCTCGATGTCAGAAATGAAGCAACCAGTATTATGGCGGAAGCGCTTGGGCTTACCGATATGATAATGGAAAGCCAGACTGTAACACTCGATGTAAAAGGGGAAAAGATCAAAGGCGTGAAAATGAAAAAGGTCGAGGGATCTCCTTATCTGGAGGTTGTTAATCCGAAGACGATGATAGGGAAAAATGTCAATGTTACTCCCTCGGTTATGAAGCAATATGCGAATCTTCACCTGTTTGACATTATTTGTGGACAGGTAGATCGAAACGGGAACAATCTCATCATTGATCACAAAGATGACGGAAAAACGATAACAGTAGAAAAAATCACGGGAATAGACAACGATCTTTCGTTTGGAATGCTTACCTTTCAGGATATAATGGAGGGTGATGGTGATACCTTGGGTTATTTACCATCGCCGGTGAAAAAGGAAACAAAACCATATGTGCTCCCCGGGGGAGAAATAAGAAAAGTAACGTTAAGCAAGAAAACGGCAGTAAAAGCAGTAGATCAGAAATTCGCAGACCGTATTCTTGCACTCAGCCCGGAAGCTATACCTTTTTTACTTCGAGGGAAAATATCCGATGAGGAGATCAAAGCATGTCAGAACCGATTAAAAGGACTGCAGCAGTTATTAAAGCAGGTCAGGGATCAGGACAAGAAAAAGAAAAAAACCGATAAGGTATTTCTTTCGTCAGACAAAGAGTGGGAAGATTTTACAGCAAAAATGCATAAGATTCGGGACCTGAAAGGATTGACTTCTGCAGAAAAGAAAAAGGTGGATCAAGAGAAAGCAGAAATCATCTCATGTACATACATCCCTTCGGATATTCTTTATTGAAATTCGATCTTTTTACACCGTAACAGGCGGGGTTATACCAGTAATTGACGAAGCAGAAGGAAGAGAACAGTACCAAAGCGAGATGCATGCCATCGAGCAGGCGAGGATTCAGGAACATTTTGAAAAACAGAAACGTTTAATGACCGGCAGGCAATGATTTTAAAAGAAGAGGGAGGCAATAATAATGAGTAGTCAATCACCGAATGAGACATTCTTGAGACATGAGCAAGAAGAGCGGAGGGAGGAGCTCACACATATTAACGCCGAACCGCAGAATGAAACTATGGTCACGGAAGCACCTATGCAGAATCAGACACAGATTCAGGCTGGGCCGGTTCAGGTTACTACGCCCAAACTCTCTTATGTTGACATGGTTGAACGGATTGAGAAAAAAAAATATGACAGAAGTGTTTTTGCCAGATGGAAAACAAGCAATTCGCACAGTATGGAGGAGGTGACGGCGGGATTACGGTCCATAAACAATTTGGTTCGGGAGCCTGTCGGTCGAGTGCCTTTTTCTTCTATTAAGGCGGCATATGATATGGCTCAGAATGCATGCCTGAAGTATCTCTCGACGCATAAGCCGAAAACGGACGAAGGAAAGGCAAGATTTGACCTCGTTGAAAAAATACAGTTTCAAATCGCGGATGATATGCGTGTTATTGATGCAAACGGAGGAACGCTTTCCGCAGAAGACATGGCATTGACGTGGAAAGAAGTGATCTCAAAGCCTCCTGTCTTGAAGGCAGTCCATGATGAAGAAAGAAACGCCGTAGAAGGAATCGGAGCGCTCTCATATGTCAAGAAAGTCAGAACCGAGACCGGGGAGGAATTTTATTTTAAAAGAGAAGAGACTATGCCTAAAGAAGTCAAATCGTTTCCCCGTCTGATACTTGAGGTCAGGGATAATGTAAGAAAGATGATAAGCGATTTGGACAATCCGGAAACTCAGTTGAGCAGATCATACAAAACGGAAGAAGAGAAGACAGAAAGAAGAAAAATATTGGCAAAGGCTGAAGAAATATTACCTTATATTGCCCGATATGTGAATTTCATAGATTTAGACGTCTTATCTGGCATGGATCAATCCCTTATCATTAAGCATTTGGAGGAAATTAACAAAAAGCTTTCGCCGGAAAAGAAGTTATCGATACCTAAAGAAGGTACTGAAGAATTCGATTTTTTTAAGCTTGCGGCTGAAGAAGCTGCGAAACTCGTGGAAAAACAAAGAGCTCTTGCAGGAGTCGGAAATGCTGAAGGCAGGATAAGGGGAGGAGCCGGATTTAGCGTTCGTAACGAAGCGACTACGGTTCTTGCAAAGCAACTGGGGTTATCCGACATGGTAACGGAGAGCCATAAAGTTACTCTTGTTCAAGACGGAGAACGGATTGAAGGATTTCGTATGCAGAAAATGGTCGGGTTGCCCGAATCTAAGATTCAGGAGACATATTCTTCAAAAAAGGTGAAGATGACTCCTCAAGCATTAAAACAACTTATGAACCTTTATGTTTTCGATATTATTTGCGGACAGGTCGACAGGCATGGTGAAAATTTCCTCTCTAATGTCGAAATGGTTGGTGATAAGGTTGTGGTAAAGGGAATTTCGGCGATAGATAACGATATGTCCTTTGGTGCTCTTCGTTACCAGGAAATCCGGGATTTGAATTTCCTTAACAGGATGGAGGACGATGAAGGAAATGTTCTGCTTCCGGCAATCGACAGTGAGTTGGCGGAAAAGATAAAAGCGATGAAGCCGGAGATGCTTAGATACATCCTTGCGCCGTATTTGGAGGAAGAAGAAATTTTGGCATGTCAGGACAGACTCAAAGGGGTTCAACAAGTATTGAGGAAGGCTAAAAAACAAGGAAAGCAATTTACTACGGATGAAGAATGGGAAAAACTGATAACTGAAATGGAAACGGCAACTGATACCGAATTTGCGAACAGTGTTAGAGGTTCGTATCTGACACCGATGAGGGCCGGAAGAAGGGAGTTGTTCATACGTAAGTAACAGATTATAATCGGAGATCATATAAAGAGCTTTTATAATAGAATAAATAAAGAATCTCAATTGACAATTTTTCTTTTGCAACATATAATACCGAGTAGTTTCGGCGATGAAGATGTGTAAGTAGTATCTTTGAACCCCTCCGACAGAGAGTCGCGTCACGGGCTGAGAGCGCGGCGGAGAAAGCGAAGACACGAATTTCAGCATCAGAGCCTTCCCGTGAAAACAGATTTTGGGTAAGCGGGATGCAGGCGCAGCATTACGGCGCGAAAGTGCGGACTTATCTCATAAGCGTTAGGTCCGAAACAGGGTGGTACCGCGGATTTAAAGATTCGTCCCTTCAGGAGATTTCCTGAAGGGATTCTTTATTTTTTACAGGAGGAATGATCATGGATATCAACGAACTGACAGCGAAGCTCTCGGCCATCAAGGAAGAAGTGCTTTCTG
>JAILKT010000044.1 GCA_024693545.1 Lachnospiraceae bacterium | reverse complement strand
ATGTAGATGCCGTTACGCTCTGTGTAGATGTAAGGAGCCATCTTAGGGTTCCAGCGTCTTGTCTGATGTCCGAAATGAACACCGGCTTCAAGAAGCTGCTTCATTGAAATAACACTCATTTTTTGTTCCTCCGTTTGGTTTTTCTTCCGAATCGGTATACGGTCCGACTGACAGAGGACTATAACGCCCATATGCTCTGCACCAAGTCATTCCTGCCGATACGTGAATTATAAAGTACTGCACACTACGCACAGCCTAAAATAATATAGCACAGGACCACGAGGGATGCAAGAAAAAATTTCACCACGTGGTCTTATACCGAGATATTCTTATTTTTTGTTTCAACAACATTAAGCCTGTTTTTTCCCAAATTCGGGATTACAGTATATCCTTCTGACCGTAACACCTAATACAAGCCAGAACAGCGGATTAACGGTAATGCAACTGTCATTGATAAGTCCCGCTATCATAAATGCAGTAACTCCCGCAAGCAGTCCGATATCAAATATTCCGAGTTTTTTTCTGAGGCCGAGTTTTCCGCCCTTGATCAAAACACCGGCAAAAAGCACCAGCATACATATTAAATACGGTAATCCGTTGGATACGAATGACTGGATATACCAATTATGCGGCCTGTCAATAACATACTTCATCGATCCGTGAGTATTCAAGAGCCCCACTATTTCATTTTGTATGAAATAAAACGGGAAATTTCCGCATCCCTTACCTATAAAAAGAGAACCGGCCATGACAGGAAGCGACTGTACCCAAATATATCCGCGCCCCGTACCGAATCCGTAAATGCTTTCAAACCCGGTAACTGCAGGCTGAGGTATCGCATCTTCCAAAATGTCCCCTTGCGCGAAACTTTTAAACCCATCGGCTGTCATCGCGAACTGTGCGGGTCCGTCATATCCGAAACAAAAATATACCATCTGCCCTTCTGTTGCTACCGTGATCATATCAAATCGTTCATCGACGGGAGTAGTTCCCACAAGGAACATCCCCAGTCTTGCATTCTCATAAAAAGAGTCCTCTCTTTCGGTTAAGACTCTTTCCCCGTCTGAAAAAACTATACAGTCAACAAAAGAAGAATCGCTGTGTTCTCCGATCATATACTCATCAAATTTATCAAAGTCAACACTGCACACAAGAGTGTCATCTCCCGAAGCGAATTCCAGAACTCCATTCGTAAGAGTTGCTCTGTCAAGCCTGTAAATATCATCGCTTACGGCTGCAGGACCACTTTCATAAGTCTCGATACCTTCCGTCTTGGCAGCAACAAGCACAGAGGAGAGAGCAAAAGCCGCAACGCATATGACAAGAGTCAGCGTTACATGTACTATCCTTATAATATCTGTGTGTATCCATTTTAATACAACAAACAGAGCCATAACGGCAACGCTTATGACGACAGCGATCCATGACGCTTTTGAAGCTGAACCGTATAAGGCTACACACATAAGTGCCGATGCAATTATTCGGATGGATTTGACCGGTCTGCGTTTTGCTTCTGCCACAAGGGCGATATCTATAGGCAAAAAAAGTGCTGCGAAACTTCCGAGAAATCCGGGGTTATTAAACATCAGTGCGGATTGTCCCGCAAAATATTTACTTTCTATACTTTCAGCGAGTTCAATATATTTTTCCGGCGAAATAAGATGTTGTACAAACCTAAATTCGAGAATCGGCTTTACGAAAAGCTCAACACAGCACAAAACCCCCGCTATAAATGATACAGCAACGACAAAATGCTTAAAGAACTCGATGCAGTCTTCTTTTCGTAAATAATACATACCGAACAGAAAGATCAGTATGTACGAAAGAATTGCAAGAAGCCCTTCAAATTCGGTAAATACGCCACGAAATGCCACTTCGCCATTTGAGGCAAATATCATAGAGAGCGTTGAAAAAAATGTCATTACGCCGATAAGAATAAGCGGCACTTTAAGTCTCTTGAAAGCCTCTCTGTCAAAAGGTTCCGGATGATCGGTAAATATTCTTTCACCAATAAAAAAGAGTATCGCAATTGCCGCAAATGCGACAACTGCGATCTCTTTTGAATAAAGAGCTATATCACTGATATATCCGTTTTGAGTAATAAAATAAGCCTCTTCCTCCGAAGTAACCTTCATTACACTGACCCTGGCAATAAACGGGAAAACCGTAAAGAAAACCATTGCAACCGCAACAAAGATCTTTTCATATCTTTTAGATTCTCTGCCGACTGATGTGATCGATTTTCCTTTCCTTTGATATTTCATCTTCTTTCCCCGTTATTTTACCGTAACTTTCGTAGTGTATGTCTTTTTCTTTCCGCTCGGCATCTGGCATTTAACCTTTATGATCGCCGTTCCTTTTTTTACAGGAGTAAGCTTGCCGGTTTTCTTATTTACTTTACAAACAGATTTGTTTTTGGAAGTAAATGTTACCTTACAATAAATATTGGTATTCTCATGAATAGGAGTAAATTGGGAAACCATATTCAGTCCGGGCGGATATGTATATGTTACATATTGGTTCTTATCTGTCTTATCCATTTGTATATCATCCGAAACAACGATCTTTTTTAGTATAGCTTTATCAGAGTCTGTAAATTCATAAGTAATAGGCATATAATCATTCTTATTATGGTATTGAAGTATTTGGGCAGCTGTGGTTCCGACATCAACCTTAGCAGAAGTAATATAATATAATTCTTTAATATCTCTGATCGTTCCGGGAAGCTCGATATTAAGCTCCTTTTGTACGTAATAATCATTTTCGGGATCATAATAATATCTATCTCCGAAAGCATAATAGCCAATCGTTATACAGCCATTTGCAACTTCTACATCCTCAAGACCGGCCGGTACTTTATAAAGGTATTGATAGTCTTTAGAATACAGACATCCGCCGTAAGACGCATAAAACTGATTCTTTTTATCTACAGTAAATTTTGTTAATGAGATGGGTATACTAAAACAATCAGAAACATAAACCACGGATGAAGGAATGTTTATAGTCTTGAGATTGGTACAATTTAAAAGATTAAGACTAATTGTGCCGATACCTTCAGGTATATCAAGGGTTTCAAATATGCATCCGTTCAGAGCGCCATATTCGATTGTAAGACAATCCTTATGAAGCTCAAGTGCTTTGCTATTCACGGGATATTTCAAAAGGGTACCGTAATCCTTGGTATATACCGAGCCGTTGTAAACATCTAAAACGTCACACCTTCCGTTTTCAATTGTGACCGAACCGTCATATTCATAAAAAGCATCTTCAGCAACATAGGATACCGAAGAAGGAATTTCGATCGAGTCAGCTCCGAGATTGGAAAATGCATACGAATAAATGCACAAAAGACCTTTAGGAAGCTTGAGTTTCTTGACATTTACAGCACCGGCAAGAGCTCCGTACTCAAGCGTTTCAACACTGTCGGGAATATTAATGGTCGTGATCGCATAGCAGTTGCAAAGAGCACAATATTCTATTCCCACAGTCCCTTCTTTAACATTGAGAACTTCATCGTTGGCTGCCTGTACAAGACAATTGTCACGATAAAGACTACCCTCATAGATTGCGTAATGAACATTATCGGGACTTATCGACATATTTGAAAAATCATCACTGAAAAGGTAGGTTACAGTTGCAGGAATCTTTACACTAGAGATATTTTCACACCCGCGTTGAGTATAAGTTTTTAAACCTTCTTTAAGGTCAACACTTGTTAATTTATCACACCAGCTGATATCAAGGGAATCACAAGATGCGGGGATATCGAGTTTTTCGAGATTGACTTCGGAAATATAAATATTTGAAGTTCCTTTAGGTATATCCAGTTTCTTTAAACTTAGCGCACCATAAATACTTAGTGTTTCCAGTCCTTTTGGAAGTATCAGTTCCTCAAGAGTATCTGCGCTGTATATAGCAACATTTGTGTATCCGTTTTCGATAGTAAGTGATTTTACTCCTGTCTCATAAAGTGACAGATCGACTCTATCTGTTACTCCGTATTCTGTTTCAATTCCATACGGGATCGTAACCGATTCCGTGGGATTGACAATTTTGCAAACGCCGTAATAGTTTTCTGTTTCAAAACTGATTTTACTTTCTTCGGCGTGTACCATTTCAGCATCCGATGTCACAAAAATCTGTAACGACATCGCAAGGAAAGTAATAAATGCTATCGCTTTCTTAATAGATCTTCTCATAGTGCTTCCTCCTGTTAGTTACCATATATGTACGACATATTTTTGAACGTTATGTTATCGGACTGCTAACTCCCGTATTATATAATATGTGATGCATTACCCTTTTATTATATTCTATTCATATTACATGTCTTTCACAAATATATGTCAATTTTATTTCTTTTTGGATGTAACTGCAGATACGATCTCCTTGTAGTCCGCTCCCTTTTTTATCTTGAACGTACCGGTCTGTATTCTTGATGCGTAGCCGTTTCGAACAATATACTTGTTAAGTTCTGTCGCCGAATCGGTCGCCCCGGCTTTTTGAAGAGCATCACTTAATATTTCCGAGGTACATCCGCTTTTTATCGTTACCGAGAACGATCCGTCCGAATTCTTCGATACACTCGCTTTACTACCGCTATCATTTGTTTTCGGCTTCGGCGTAGGCGTCGCCGTGGGCTTCGGCGTAGGTGTCACCGTGAGCTTCGGCGTAGGTGTCGCCGTGGGCTTCGGGGTAGGCGTTGCCGTGGGCTCCGGGGTAGGCGTTGCCGTGGGCTCCGGGGTAGGCGTTGCCGTAGGCTCCGGCGTAGGTGTGGCCGTAGGATTCGGCGTAGGTGTGACTGTGGGGTTCGGTGTCGGTGTCGATACCGGATCAGGTGTTACATCATTTTCATTTGATGGTCCGTTATTATCATCGGATTCGGTTTTACCTGCATTTCCGAGAAGGCTTGAAACCTTGCTGTCACCGATTTGCTTGTTCACGCTCTCCTGTAACTGCGTTATCTCGTCAAATTCAAGATTCGGGATTATTATTACGGTGAAGATAAATACAGTAAAGACTATCCCGAGCCCTACTCCCCTCATGTAGTATTTCAGTTTCATGTTAACTCCTCCTTGAAAGCGTCCGTGAACTGCCCGGCAATTGAACTACCGGAGATTCCGCTTATGATCCCGGTGATCACTTTAATCTTACTCCGGGATGAATGATACAGTTTCATGAACGATCATCTGCAGTACAGGTCTATGATCAGCTTGACCTCTCCCTGTCCCATCTGAAGGAGCCGTGATATCTCCATGACGGATTTGTTCTGTTTATACAGTGCTATGATCTCATCATTACGTGAAAGCATTCTTGTATCTCTGCCGTCTGTAGCCTTTATGGATTCCCATCCACCCTTTCTGGCATTTTCGGTCTTTTTGGAAGATGCAGATGACTTTGAAGACTGTTTTGATGTTGTTTCTTTTGCAGTTTTGGATGTCTTCGAGTTTTTTACAGGGGCCGGTTTGCGAACAGGTTCATCCACAGCATCTTCTTTCTCCTGTTCGGCAACAGCATCTTCTTGCACAAAAATATCGGCACTTTCCTCATCCGCTTTCTCTGTTTCGGCTGCGGCATCTGCTTCTTTTTCGGACTGTGCCTTAAGCATTTCCCGTTCTTTTTCCAATTCCTCGCGTGCGCGTGCCTTCTCATTTTCCAGTTCCTCACGTACGCGCTCTTTTTCTTCCTCCAGTTGCTCGCGAAGCTTATCCATTTCTTCGCGGAAGCTTTCTTTTTTGTCGGAACCTTCCTTTTCCTCCATGAGAACTCTCTCGCATTCAGTCTTAAGAGTACTCATTCGGTTCGTCATTTCTTTAAGCTCTTCTTCTTTATCGCATAACATTTGATAGAGGAACACAACCTGCTTGTGATCGGCTTCGATCTTCTCGATCACCTGATCCGAATATTCCCCTACCGCAATGATTTTATCATTTGATAACGATTCAAGCCTGTCCTGCGTATCGGCTATGATCCTGCCCGCTTCACCGTTAATATTCTGTTTGATGTCTTCCCCCATCTTCGCCAGACCTTCGGTATCAGCACGACTGATCCCCGTGGCCTTTATATGAGGCGTGCTTTTATCAATAATGAAAAAGCTTAAGATGATGAAAGCAATGCCGAGTACTAAAAGAATTATCTCTAACGCTGTCATATCTTCCTCTGTCTCAAATTCTTATGTCTATTCCGTCCGAACGAACATATCCTTCTTTTTCTTTTTTTTCCTGTTCTTCTTCCTTTTTCTTCTTTTGACCGGACGGCTCATATCCCTGTCCGTTACCCTCAGCCCCATCATAGCGGTATTCGGGGCTGTCGGTCTCGTTCATCTTGACCGTTTTCTGACTGTTCGACATCGTCTCCCTGTCAAACTGCTGCATCGCCCCCACCTGCTGGCTGTTGTCTTTGGCAATCTCTCCCTGACGCTGCATCGCCGCCGCATCTGACTTAGGAATCATAGAGTACATCTCAATCGGTGATATCATAGAAGCCCCTCCTCTTCAATCACAGTCTATACCATCAATATCCCTTTACTCTGACATCCGCTCCGTCACGTACAAGCCTGCAATGTTTTGTCTCCGAACGTATAAACGTCGAAACGTTTGAAACTGTAACTTTACATCCGGGGTAGATAACATCATCGATAAGAATATATCCGCCTACCGAATTGTCCAGCTCTTCATATATTGCATTGATCCTGTCTGTAAGCTGCATCAGCTTATTTTCAAGTTCCTTCTTATTGGCCGAAAGAGTCTGGAACTGTGCAAGCTTATCAGGTGAAAGAGTTTCTCTGTCCTTAATCTTCTTGGATATAAAGAAGATTATCTTGGATGCCTTATCTATCTGCTCTTCGATCGTTTTCTTTTCTTCCTCGAGTTTCTTTACTTCCTCGGTAAGAGATATATTTACGCCAACCTCGATATTGGTGTTCGTACCCATGATCGAACCCGCGGTTTTTGCCTCAATATATTTGCCGGATCTGATAGATCCGCCGGTAATGAAGCCTTTCTTACCGCGAACCAGTATTTCTCCGCCTGCCGACACCTTACTGTGCATGATCGACTCAGTCTGTACAAAGCCGCCCGCCACAACTTCAGCACTCTCAATAAACCTTGAAACAATATTTGTACCTGCCTTTAAAACACCACGGCTCATGCCCTGAATTCCGCGTTTTAAGACTATCTGGCCGTCTGCCTCAAGAATCGCACCTTCGACGATACCGTTAACTATTATGTCACCGTTTGCGGTGACCTTATATCCCGTATTAACGTTACCGGCGATCTCAACGTTACCGTTATATACTATGTCACCCGTTGAGGCATCAACATTCGCAGGCACTGTATATGTATCCAGAACGAATATCTGACCGTCAACAAGAGACGCATGTCCGTTACAATTGCAGTACAGATTAAGACCGTCCGGAGAAAGATGCGTATTTTTGCTCTGTCTGAGGAATTTAACCTGAACCTTTTTGGGGTTTATGGGTCTTCCCATAACATCGGTACCGGGCTTTCCGTGAACAGCGGGCGTAAGGGTTGCGAGGCACTGGTCCTTCTCAACCAGACAAACATTATCGAGCTGATGGAAATCAACGGAACCGTCTTCATTTAACTTGGGTTTTTTGGAAAGATCTGTATTAAAATGGTAAGTAATGACCGCATCGCTGCCTTCAACGGGCATCTCTGCGTCTGCAAGTATATAAGATGTACAATACTTACGATCGTTTATAAATAGCTGAATTGCTTCTTCATCGATACCGAACTTGACGCCCTGACGGCCAAGCTGGTAAATGATATCATCTTTGGTAAGAAGCCTTCCACCTGTGGAAGGCGGATAGAAACGACCGATCGCACTTGTTGCCTCCCCCGTCATGGAAACAAATACGGTCTCGTCAATGTTACCGAGCTGAAGAGTCGTGAGTCTGACCTCTTTTTGCTCAGTGCAGTTTTTAACAACATCATAAACGGTATTTTTTTCGTAATCTATATTAAAGCCGTCAAGATAACGTGTAACCTCCACCGGATCCACTGAATTGCCCATGTCCTCCGGCGGAAACACCATCAGGTAAGCGCCGTCTTTTCTCTTGTCCAGTTTAAAATAGCCGTTTGTCATACAGTATTCCCCCTCCTCGTCATATTAGCTTTATGCTTCCCGACTCATACTACTTATATAAGCGTACTATTCTCCCCTACCCAAGGAAAAGCTCCATTTCAGGACCAAGTCTCTGCTTCATTTTTGCAAGTGCTTTTGAGTGAAGCTGAGATACACGCGACTCGGAAACCTCAAGTACCATGCTGATCTCTTTTAGAGTAAGGTCTTCATAATAATACATGGTTATAACCTGCTTTTCCTTGTCGGTAAGTGTCATAATAACCTCAAGCAACAAACGCTTGAGCTCTTCCTTCTCCATCATTTTTTCAGGCTGCATATAATCCTTATCAGCCCTGGGCTCAACTCTTACTTCACCCTGATCCATGTACTCATCGAGTGAAAGAATGTTGGACACCTTAGTCTCGTTATAAAGACCGCAAAGTTCATCGTCTGATATATTAAGTTCCTGAGCGATCTCTTCATCGGTTGCGGGATGCCCCGTTCGTTCCTCAACCGCCTTACATGCCGTTTCAAGCATCTTCTGCTTCTGTCTTACGGTACGTGGTATCCAGTCCATACGTCTGATCTGATCCAATATGGCTCCTCGAATCCTCAGCGACGCATATGTCTCAAACTTAACGCCTTTACCGTAATCAAATTTGTCTATCGCATCTATAAGCCCAAAAACCCCGTATCCAACGAGGTCATCAAATTCCACATTGTATCCCAGATACATACCAAGTTTTCCGGCTACCAGTTTAACAAGCGGAGCGTATTCAATTATCAGTTTTTCTCGCAACTCAGGTGATCTGTCCCTCACATACTCACTCCAGAGTTTTTCCTTGTCAACCGCCATCAATCATCATCTCCTATTTTGAAAGCGTTATTTTATGACTCTTTTTCTTCTTCATCCGAAAGCTGTTCAGCGGGCGGTTCCTGCTGTTCCGGTTTCGGATTCGTCACATCGGTCGGCTCCGTTCCGCTTGCACGTGCTATCGCCCTCTCGTTTTCCTTCTTTTCCCGTTCAAACTCTTCGGATTCCCTCTGAATTCTTTCACGAGCCATTTTGCTTTCCAGTTCATCTTTTATTCTAGCATATATTTTGTTTACGACAATACCAATGATAAGAAACGCTACCAAAGATATTAACACGAGCAGTAATGTTATCATAAGACTTGCCCCGTTAATGAGGCATGACACCGCCGCTATCGCTCCCCCGAGCAACGTGATAACAATTACCAAAGGCTTATCCTTCACCGATTCTCCCTCCTCAGCCGAAATATCATGTTGTTTCTGTCTTTTGTTTAATTCTGCGGCAAAAGCCTCGTTTCTGTCATATGATCTTTAACGGCTTCCCTATGGCCTTAACATATAGCTCACACGTTGCAGGATAAAACTCGATAGTCCGTCCGAATCTGTCCCCACAGTCTTCGGAAACAAGCTTAATATTGTTTTTAGCAAGAACAGTCCTGCATGCTTCGGCATTTCTAAGACCCACTTTCAGCATATCGTTATCGGTATTAAACGCGAACATCTGCGCACCTCCCGCCATTTTTGCAAGAAGTGCCGACTTGGTGGTTCCCATTTTACATACACTGTCGATCAGGCATTTGATTCCGGTATCGGCAAATTTTGCCGGGTTATCGTTATTTCTGATGATCGAGCTGTCCGGCAGCATAACATGTACCATTCCGCATACTTTTTTCACAGGGTCATATATAACAACTCCTATGCAAGATCCCAGTCCCAAGGTTGTAATAGCATCGGCTCCGGCGCATGTGTTCATATCGGCCATTCCGACCTTTATCATGTTTCCCATAATCGGCTTTCCTTTATCCCTATCTTACGAAGTTATTTTGACACTTCTTTCAGCATCATACATTCATACTTGTGCAATAGCTCTTACAGGTTTAACCCCAGGGAGTTAAATATCTTCTCAAATGCATCAAGTGTCGGGATCAGAATAAAATATCCGTCAACAGTAAGCGCTTTGTCACCAAACTCAGACTGAATGAGAAGTGCCTTGTCGCTGACTTTTCCGTACTCGATCGCAGGAACCGATAAGATAGCACCTGCCATATCAACAGAAAGATACGGAACGCTTGACGTGATACACATATTCGTAAGTGACGATATCGCAGAAAGGTAAGATCCGGCAATGATGTTTCCGAGTTCCTGCAGAACGGAAAGCTCCATTTCCGTAAAGTCCCTGTCGCCCGTCGGTTCCCCACCGTCGGCTCCCGGAAGAATATTGCTTACTATGCTCTCTGCGGCTTTCTTTTCCATGACAAACATCATCATTCCGTCTATGTCACTCTGAAGCGCGAGCAAAATACCTACAACGACATTTTCTGCACCTCCGATAACCTCTGCCAGCTCCTTAAATTCAAGGAACTTGATCACAGGCACATGCATATCAACTTTTAAATTCATCATGGTTGATATAGCTGTCGTAGCATTACCGGCCCCAATATTTGATATTTCTTTCAAAACATCAAATTCCATATCAGAGAATTCTTCAAGTCGACTTCCGGTCACTAAAAACACCTTCCTCTCTAAAAAAAACCATGGTTTCCTGCCGCTTTAATACCCCCAAAGCGGCAGGGAACCTTTAGTTCAACATTCGTTAAATTGCAGCTGCATCCTTTTCTTTTTCAGTAATAACGGCAGCTATGTTCATAAGGGATATAAGTCCTTTACTGTGCTTACCGACACCTGATATGAAAGATCCCTGCTCTGCGGTGTTGCTTGATTTATCGATATCAGAATCAGCAAGGTTAACTACTTCTCTTACTTCGTCTACTATAAATCCGACGGGTGCCTGTTGTTCGGGCTTAACGATAAGAATCCTCGTTTTTTTGCTGAACTCGTCAGGTTCGAGACCGAACTTAACTCTGAGACTCATTACAGGAATGATCTCGCCTCGAATATTGATAACTCCGTAAAAGTAAGGTTGAGCCTTGGGAACTCTTGTGATCCTCTGCATCTTTACGATGTTATCGATAAATTTGATGTCTATACCGTATTGTTCGTTTCCGATGATAACGCCGATATACTGTGTTGTGTCAAGCGTAGAAGCAACTGTATTATTGTCAGCCATGTTCTTATCCTCCTATCAGACTAAAGTATTGGCATCAAGAATGAGAGCGATCTCGCCGTCACCAAGGATGGTTGCACCACTTATCATCTTGCTGTTATTGATATATTTACCTATGGACTTGATAACGATTTCAAGCTGTCCGATAAGGTCATCCACAATAAGACCTGCCTGCTTGTCTCCCTTTGCTACGATGACAACGGTAAGGCTTTCCTGATCCTGCTTTGCATCGGGTACATCGAGGATCTTGTCAAGTCTGACAAGCGGTATAACGGTTCCACGAAGATTGATAACTTCCTTGCCTTCAACATACTTGATATCCGAAGTGGGGATATCCTCGATAGTCTGTATACTTCCGAGCGGGATAGCATATTTCTCGTTTCCGAGAACAACCATGAGTGACTGTATGATAGCAAGTGTAAGAGGAAGTCTTATGATAAATGTACTTCCCTCTCCAAGGACCGTTCTGCACTCAACGCTTCCGCCGAGAGCCTCGATCTTTGTCTTAACAACATCAAGTCCTACGCCACGTCCGGAAATATCCGAAATCTTATCAGCCGTTGAGAAACTCGGTCTGAAGAGCAGATCGATGATCTCTTTATCAGACATTGTCTCAGCCTGTTCGGGAGTGATAGTTCCTCTTTCAAGAGCTTTTGTTTTAACTTTTTCAACGTCAATTCCGTGACCGTCATCACGAACTTCGATAACAACGTTGTTACCTTCCTGATAAGCACTGAGGAAAATCGAACCTACCTCAGGCTTACCGGCCTTAATACGCTCTGCATTTGTCTCAAGACCATGATCTGCAGCATTACGAAGAATATGCTGGAGAGGATCACCGATCTCATCGATAACGGTACGGTCAAGTTCCGTCTCTTCACCGCTCATGAAGAGCTCCATCTTCTTATCCAGCTTCTTTGAAAGGTCTCTGATCATACGAGGGAATCTGTTTACAACGCTCTCGATAGGAACCATTCGAACCTTCATTACGGACTGGTGAATGTTTGTTGTGATACGTTCAAGGTATTCAACCTGATCACGGAAACTTGAATTCTTTTCATCACGTACAAGATCTGCGGGTGAAATGGAAACAAGTCCGTTCTTTGCGATGATAAGCTCACTGACAAGATTCATAAGGTCATCAAGCTTGTCGATATCAACACGTACCGAACGGTTAACAACGGGTTTCTTTGAAGCGGTTGTGGGAGCCTTGGCCTGTGCCTGAGGCGCACCTGAGGCTGCTGCGGCAGCTCCTGTTGCCTGAGTCTCTGCGGCAGTCTTGGTCTCACATTTACTTTCATCTATAAGTGCAATATCAACGCTCTTAACTTCCGAGACGTTCATGATCGCAGCCTGAACTTCTTCCATTGTCTTCTTACTTGAAACAACAACGGAAAATGAGAAATCAAATTTTTCATCTTCTATCGCCTGAGCATCGGGCATTGACTTTATCGTTTCTCCGACAGACTCGATTGCCTTAAATACAAGGAACGCACGCGCTGCCTTAAGCACGCATGTATCCTGGATATTTATCCTTACGATATATGCCTGCTGCTCTGATGCACGCGCTTTATTAATAAGATTCTTTTCCTGTTCGGTAAGAGTAAACGAATCAAGAAGATCCTTTGTGGAATCTGCCGCTACGGCAGCCGTTGCGGTCGCTGCGGGAGCTGCGGGTGTTTCACTTGCCGCAGGTGCGGGAGCTGCTCCTCCAGACAGACCTTCCTGAAGTTCCTTCTGGAAAAGATCGATCAAATCCTGGTTGTCATTGGTTCCCTCATCTTGATTGTTGACGATGTTGTCAAGATATTCCTCAAGAGCATCAAGCCCTCTGAAAAGACCGTCAACAAGAGTGGATGTAACCTTCATCTTCTCATTACGTATCTCCTGGAATACATTCTCCATGTCATGAGTAAGCTTCTGCATCCTCTTATAACCCATGGTTCCTGCCATACCCTTAAGGGAGTGAGCCGCCCTGAAGATTTCATTGATCGTTTCCTTATTATCGGGCTCTTTCTCAAGCACAAGCAATTGCTCGTTGAGGCTCTGAAGATGTTCCTTGGTTTCTTCGATAAAGATTTCAAGATACTGACTAACGTCCATAAACAACCTCCTTTTAAGAAGCATTTAACTCTGATGCTCCTTTAACTGTCGTACATTTAAACCTTAAACAGCTCCTTTTGAACTGTTTCAGCATGTGCCGACGATCTTTGTGATCGCTGCTGCGATCTCTCCCAACGGAAGAACTTCGTCGGTCACACCGGCTTCTTTTACCATACGGGGCATCCCGTATACAGTACTGGTTGCTTCATCCTGAGCGATAACATATGTGTTTTTTTCTGTGGAGAGAGCTCCGATACCTCTTGTACCGTCACTTCCCATCCCAGTAAGAACAACACATGTTATTTCGTCAAAATCAAGCTCTTTGATCGATTCGTACATGATATCCGCGCAGGGTCTCAAACCGTTTCGTGCCGGTGAATTATCAAAAACAAGCACATATTCGGTTCCCTTCTTTTCAATCCGAAGATGTCTTCCTCCCTTGGCTATATAGACCCAGCCTTTTTTGAGGATATCCCCGTCCTGAGCTTCCTTTACATTGATCTTCGACAACTCGTCCATTCTCGTAGCAAGCGACCCTGTAAAGTTTTCAGGCATATGCTGAACGAGAACAACCGGAGCCGCAAGATTCGGAGGAAGAAGCGGCAGAACCTGTTGAAGCGCTTTCGGACCTCCTGTGGAAGATGCAATGGCTACAAGCCTTTTGGCATTTTTCGATACGGTCGTATGCGGCTTCCTGTTGAAGACACTGATATTCGAATATGACATCGGCCCGCTTAGGACTTTGGATGAATTTTCGTGAGTCTCTTTAACCGGCGCCTTCGTTTCTTTCGTGACTTCACGAGTGACCTTGGACGGCAGCTCTTTAACGGCTGAGTCGGGAAGCGAAAGTCCCGCTGCCAAAAGGCTGAGCAATCTGTCTCTGAATCTGACACTCTTCGTTTCCATAAAGGAATCGGGTTTTGTCAGAAAGTCAAATGCTCCGAGTTCGAGACACCTTATCGTTTCGTCGGCACCTTCTCTTGCTATGGTACTTACAACGAGTGTAGGCTTTTTGATGCCTTTCGCAGAAAGTCTTTCCAGTAATTCGATGCCGTTCATCCTCGGCATATTAATGTCAAGAATGATGATGTCATATTTTGATGGGTTAGAGACGATCAGGTCATAGGCTTCAAGGCCGTTAACCGCAATGTCTTCAAGTACAAATCTCTCATCAGAAGCTATTATATCAGATAGTACTCTTCTCATGAGTGCAGAGTCGTCAATTGCTAGTACTTTTTTAATCATTTTGCCTCCTTGTTCGCTTTTTAGCGATATGCAATTTGCAAAAACAGATTTATTTACATGCCTCGTCAAAACAATATCTAACTATCTTTTCTCTTGTATCGGAGTCTATGTCTGTAAATTCCACACGATGCTCAAATACTGCATCCTGAAGATCCACATTTTCTGTGTATATTACTCTTCCCCGAGCAACTATCTCATCATCTTCACCACCGAGTAAAAGATTGATCAGGATCGTCTTTCCTCTTTCAATATCAGCTTCCGAAGAGAACCTTATACCTCCCGCACTCAGATTGAAACATGTTCCGGTATGCATCTGACCGTCTTCTTCATCATCTATGCTGTACATGATCGGTATAACTTTATCAAGTCTGTAAAACATACGCTTACAGTCCTTTGTGATCTCTGAGATCAGCTTTAGTTCAAAGCCTTTTCCCGGATCACTTTCCATATCATCAACTGCCTGAGCTCTGCATGCAAAGCTTCCCGATGATGCTATAAAGCGGACTTCGTATGTCTCACCTTCCTCGATCGGACTGGATTGTCCGTGCTGCTTGGGCATTGCAATCCATATTTCGTTATCCGTACCCGTTTTGGTTATAATACTCTCGAAAAGCGCAGAATTCTCTCCCGCCGGAATACCCTTCCGTCCCGACAGGAGTTTCAGCTCTACATAATCACCCGTTTTATAAAGCTCTTCCGTCATAACGGTCCTCTTTTCTTTTTCCCAACCTGAACTCCCCGGCATATAACCTGCCGCGGATTCCCGCTTATGATACCAAACCTTGTCTTCCTCTACTTATTATTCTTTTTATTCTTATATATACTCTTCATCCAGCGATTAAAGAGCTGCGTTATACCCGATCCCGAAGACTCGGTGGGTTCGGCCTGTGCTATCTTCGATGCGATCCTGACAATAGACTTCGATGCTGCCGATGTAGGATAGCTGATGAGAAGCGGTTCCTGGGCCATTATCGCTTTAGAACTGTTAGCGTCCTGAGGTATATCACCGAGGTACTCCATTCCGATTCCCAGGAATTTATCTACAACAAGGCTGAGCTGACGATATAAGCCTTCTCCTTCCTCGCTGTTCTTAACGCGATTTGCCACCATTCTGATGATCGTGCTGTCCTTTGAAAAGTCGCTCTTACGATTAAGCGTCTTAAGGAGCGCATATGCGTCGGTTATAGAAGTAGGTTCAAGTGTTGCAACTATAAGCACCTCATTGCTGGCACTTAAAAACTCAAGTACACTGTCCGCTATACCGGCACCGGTATCAACAATGATCACATCTGCCATTTCATCAAGCTCATAGAGCTTTGATACAAGATAAACAACCTGATCTCTTGTAAGTCTCGAAAGTTCCTGAATTCCCGATCCGCCGGATATAAATCCGATATTTTCGGGTCCCGGAGTGATAATATCCTTAAGATCCTTTCCTCTGAACATAAGATCCGCCAAATTATACTGCGGCCTTATTCCCAGCATGACCTCTATATTTGCGAGCCCAAAGTCGGCGTCCAGAATGATAACCCTCTTCCCGAGACGCGACAGGCTTATGGCAAGATTAACGGATAATGTTGATTTTCCGACACCGCCTTTGCCGCTTGTAACTGTGATAACTCGTGATACTTTTCTGACTTTGGTATGCTTTGATACCAGTTTTCTGAGTTGGTCGGCCTGATCCATTAATTCTCACCTCCCAACAAATGCCTTGCAATAGTCTGCGCATCGAGCCTGCTTATATCGTTTGGCACTTTTTGTCCGAACGTCGCATAAGAAAGAGGGACGCCCGTCATAAGTTTTATATTGAAGATATTTCCGAGACATGCAGTTTCATCAAGCTTTGTAAAAATAAGCCTGTAGTCGGAAATATCCGAATATGTCTGTGTGATCTTGATCAGATCGCTGTACTTGGTTGCCACACTGAGAACAAGATAAACCTGACGTCTGTCCTTTGGAACAGCCTCGAGCAGTCTCCTGAGATCATCCGTCTGTTCCGGATCCCGATGAGATCGTCCTGCAGTATCTACAAGTACGATATCAAAGTTTTTCAGATCATCGACCGAGTCCTTGAGTTCTGTTTCGGTATATACAACTCTTAGTGGCACGTTAAGGATATTCGCATATGTATGAAGCTGCTCAACTGCTGCGATCCTGTAAGTATCCGCAGTCAGAAGCGCAACGTTCAGCTTTTTCTCAAGCTTAAGCTTTGAAGCAAGCTTTGCTATAGTTGTAGTTTTCCCGACACCCGTAGGTCCGATAAAGAAAACATAATCGGCATGACCCGGCTTAACGTCGAGCACTTCGGTCTTACCAAGCTTGAGAACGATCTTTTGATATACCGCCGATAATATGTTTTCAACGGAGGAATCCTTCTTCAGAGACGGCTCAACCTCACCTATTACCTGATTTATGTATTTTTCATCCACCTCATTGTCGGCAAGCTGATTATAAATGAGACGCAGGCACTCGACGTTGCTGTCTTCCTTCTCTTTCTTTTCTTCCTTTTCCTTATGCTGGGAAGGCGCATCCTCATCCTGTCCCTTCGCGGGCGTGGCATGTCCCATCTGCTTTTCTATCATCGATGTAAGATTATTAAGCTTAGCTTCAAGTACCTTGGGGTCCGTAAAAAAGGGCGTAGTTTCAGACGTTTCGTCTTCAACAAGCACATTCGGATTGCTCTTAAGCGCAGCCATCATACTTTCTTTGCGAGACATTTCCACCTTGGGTGGAGTCTCGTCAAGCGTGACCGTCACTTCATATGTGGGCTTTTTGAAGATCCTGGCCAGTCCTCTGGGCTTGATTATCCTGGAGTCTGCAACCACAGCGTCTTTTCCGAGCTCGCTTTGCGCCGCGATCAAAGCCTCCGTTTTAGTTTTCCCCGTAAACTTTTTGATTATCACTTAACTGTCACCATCCCTACTGATTGTAATTCAACTCCCGAATCGATCTCATTGTACGAAATAACAATAAGATCCGGGAAATAGTCCGAAGTCAGCTTCTTAAAATACATCCTTACAATGGGGGAAGTTACGACTATTGCATTTCTTCCCATATTTTCAAGTTTCTCGATTTCTTCCTTGAGCGAATCCATAAGACGCGATGACTTATCCGGATCGTAGCTTATATACGATCCCTGCTCCGTCGTCTTCACGCTCGCCATGATCTCCTGCTCCACCTCAGGATCAAGCGTCACCACACTGTTCTTTTCGTGGCCCGGGAAGTATTTATTCGATATTGCGCGCTTTAATGCCTGGCGCACATACTCTGTAAGGATATCCGTATCATGTGTTGTCGGTGCATAATCGGCAAGTGTTTCGAAGATCGTGACCAGATCTCTGATCGAGATCCCCTCGCGCAAAAGATTCTGAAGAACCTTTTGTATTTCGCCGACTCCGAGGAGCTTTGGAACAAGTTCCGAAATAAGTGTCTGATTCTGCTCCTGGATATTGTTGATGAGGTTCTGCACATCCTGACGTGAAAGGAGTTCCGCAAGATGTCTTCTGATGACCTCGGTAAGGTGTGTTGCGATTATCGAAGGAGGATCGACAACGGTGTATCCGTATGATTCCGCCCTCTCTCTCTGACTTTCCGTAATCCACAGTGCCGGCAGATGGAACGAAGGCTCAAATGTCGGAATACCCGTGATCTCTTCCTCAACATATCCGGGATTCATCGCCATATAGTGATCGAACAATATCTCACCCTCCGAAACCGGTACACCTTTTATTTTAATAACGTACTGATTCGGACTCAGCTGTATGTTGTCTCGAAGTCTGATCGTGGGGACAACACATCCGAGCTCAAGCGCGATCTGTCTTCTGATAAGCACAACTCTGTCAAGCAGGTCGCCTCCCTGATTCGTGTCGGCAAGAGGTATTATGCCGTATCCGAATTCAAATTCAATCTGGTCAACCTGTAAAAGATTGACTACATTCTCGGGACGCCTGATCTCTGAAGCCTGTGTCTCTTCCTCTGAAACCTCTGCCGTAACCTCGCTCTTTTTCAGTCTTCTGTCAATATTACGTCCGGCAAGCAGGAAGAGAATTCCGAACGGCACAAACACAAGGAGCGGAAGCGGCGTAAAGAGTCCGAAAAGCACCATTGCACCGCCGACTATATAAAGAACTCTCGGTATCGAGAAAAGCTGCGAAACAAGAAGATTTCCGGTATCCGCCTCTTTCGAAACCTTTGTAACGAGCACACCTGTCGCAAGAGATATCATAAGCGAAGGCATCGAGCTTACAAGACCGTCACCGATCGTAAGTATTCCGTATGTTTCAAGCGCCGTCCCGGCATCCAGTCCCGCCGATGTGATACCCATAACGAGTCCGCCGACAAAATTTATAAGCGTTATGATAAGTCCGAGAACCGCATCTCCCTTTACGTACTTCGTGGCACCGTCCATAGAACCGAAGAACGTCGATTCTTCCTGTATCTTCTCACGTCTTTCCTTCGCTTCTTTGTCGGTGATCGCCCCGGTGTTGAGATCGGCATCGATAGCCATCTGTTTACCTGGCATCGCATCAAGCGTAAATCTGGCCGTTACCTCGGATACACGCTCGGATCCCTTATTGATAACGATAAACTGTACAAGAATGATAACAATAAATATGATCGCGCCGACTATGATATTATTACCGCCGACAAAAGCACCAAACTGCTTTATGACCTCACCGGGGTCACCGTCCATAAGGATAAGCCTCGTTGATGAAACGTTAAGCGATATCCTAAAGATCGTCGTAAACAAAAGGATTGTCGGGAAACTCGACATATTCAGAACTTCCGTCGAAAACAGCGCATTAAACAGGATTATCATCGCAAGCGCTATATTGAAAGCGACTCCCACATCAAGAAGCCACGAAGGGAGCGGCACAAGAATGAAGATAATGATAGCGAGCATATAAAGTCCGATTGCATAATTCTGCAGATTCTTTATGCTGAACTTCATAACTCTTCATTTCCTCCTTTCGCTTTACTTTTATATAACGCCCATGCCGTCTGTTCCGGTTGTCCTTTTTTATTCGGACGCCCATGCCGACTGTTCCGGTTGTCCTTTTTTATTCGGACGCCCATGCCGGCTTTTTATGCTTCCTTCCCTTCGAGTGCATATACGTAAGCGAGCACTTCCGCCGTCATCTTGTATAATTCTTCGGGAATCTCCTCATCCAATTCAACATTGTGGTACAACATTCTTGCAAGGGGCTTGTTCTCCACGATCGGAACAAAATTTTCCCTCGCAACTTCTTTGATCCTCTGCGCAAGGAAATCCGCTCCCTTTGCCACAAGAACCGGTGCCGTGCCGACATCCCTGTCATACTTTATCGCACATGCAAGATGCGTCGGGTTTGTAATAACGACATCCGCTTCGGGAACCTTTTGCATCATTCTTCGCCTCGAAGCATCTCTCATCCTCTGCCTGATCTGTCCCTTGATCTTCGGATCTCCTTCAGTCTGCTTAAACTCATCTTTGATCTCCTGCTTAGTCATTCGCATCTCGCGATTGAATTTAAGCTTCTGATAAATATAATCGACAATGCCGATCACCAGAAAAACAAGACTGATCTTTATTCCCATGTTCAGCACGATATCTCCGACAAGCATTACCGCGGAGAAAAGTTCGATATCATACAGTACGTTTATAACGTCGGCCTCATCCTTAAGCGTCGAATATGTCATGTAGCCGACAAGGATTATCTTGACGATCGCTTTCAGCAGATCGAATATCTTGTCCTTGGAAAAGATCCTTTTGAATCCTTTAAGCGGACTGATCTTGCTGGCTTTCGGCTTAAGCGGCTTTACCGTGGGTTTCCACTTAACCTGCAGGGCATTTACAACGATCGCCGCAACAACTGCCGCCGTAAACATCGGCAGACATATGATCAGCACTTCTGTAATAGCCTCATTCATATATGCTGTTGCATAGGCATTATTAAATACCTCTTTCGAATATGTCGAAATAGAGCCGTACATCAGCTTGAACGAATCCGTGAACCCATCCGTAATGAATGAAATAAAAACCTTAATGATCGCAAAAAGCATTATAAGCGCAACAGCTGTCGTAAGTTCCTGACTTCTGGCAACCTGACCTTCTTTTCTCGCATCTTCGAGTCTTTTGGGTGTCGCTTCTTCCGTTTTTTCTCCGCCGGGTCCTTCCTCGGCAAAGAACTGGAGTGAGAGCTTCACGGGTTCGTAAATTCTTCCGTCATGCCGAAGAACCGATGTATGAAGCTGCATCTCTCATCACCTCCAGCATTTTATCAAATATCAGCTCGCTTACTCCCGGTATAAGCTCGATAACAACAAGCATAACCACAAGACCGACTATAAGCTTGAGCTGAATACCTATAACAAACATACTCATCTGCGGAGCAACCTTCGCAAGTATCGCAAGAATTGTATTAACAAGCAGCATGGACCCGAAAATCGGCAGTACGATCCTAAACGCAAGTACAAAATAATCTCCCAGGAACTTGGTTGCCACCGAATAGATCGACGGATTGATCGTCGCAGCCCCGACCGGTGCCACTACAAAACTGTCAATAAGCGCATCGATCAGAAAATGATGCATATATGTAACCATCATCATAAGCATTACCGCATATGAGTAAAAGTTACCGCTAACCGTAACCTGTGCGCTTGTTACCGGATCTATTTCGTTTACCATTGAGAAACCGATCTCCATATCGAGAAGCTGACCCGCAAACTGCAGTATCTGGTAGCAGATATTGGCCATAAAGCCGAGTATAAGTCCGACCAGGGTTTCGGACACAAGTAAAATTGTAAGCCCCGTAACTCCGTCATACAAAACCGGTTCGTAGGGAAGCGTATTATAGAGGATAAGCGAGAGCGCGCCTGCTGTTCCGACCTTGATCCTGACCGGCACATTTTTAAGATTGAAAAAAGGTGCCGTAAAAATGAACCCCGAGATCCTCACGAGGATGATCAGGAAAAACTCAATTTCTTCGATGCTGATCATCCGGCCCCCTCCTTCCCGTCTTAATTTTTTTTAACCGGTTTTAACGCCCATATGACGCCGCTGCTCTGTTCTGCCCGAAGCGCCGGGGTCTTATTTATCTTTAACTTCCGGACCGCTACCGTATAAACAGGCTGAAATTCTCGCACAAATATTCAAAATACTCAGAAATACTCGTAATTATCCAGTTTCCCGCAAACATAATGACCAAAAAGATCGAAAGGAGCTTCGGAACAAACGATAAGGTCTGCTCCTGTATTGATGTAACCGTTTGTAAAATGCTTATGATCAGTCCGACAACAAGCGATATTATAAGCATCGGCGCCGAAACCTTGATTATAAGGTAAAGCGTTTCACGAAGAAGAGTAACCAGTACATCCTCACTCATGTTGAGTCTCCTTTCGTTTTACGGATCCCGATTTCTGATATCAAGATCTATATAATCCGGGCCTGCCTCTAAGCTCCCGGCTAGTAAAATGTCCGTACAAGCTGCCCGACGATAAGGTCCCATCCGTCGGCAACAACAAACAGCAATATTTTAAACGGCATTGATATCGTAGTCGGCGGAAGCATCATCATACCCATGGACATCAGGGTCGACGATACTACCATGTCTATGACAAGGAACGGGATATATATCAAAAATCCCATAATAAATGCTATCCTGAGTTCGGAAAGAATAAATGCCGGAATAAGCGTTGTAGTCGGAACATCATCCCTCGACTCGACGCCGTCAATGCCGGCTATATCAAGGAAAAGCTCAAGATCCTTTTCGCTTCCCTCCATTTGGTCAAACATGAACTCCCTTATCGGACCAAGACCCCTGTCAAAAGCCTCTTCCATGCTGATCTCACCGTTTTGAAGAGGAACGATCGCCTCTGTATTGATCCTTATAAATACCGGCGACATTACGAAAAGAGTAATAAAAAGCGCGATCCCGATAAGTACCTGATTCGGAGGCGTTGTCTGCGTGCCGAGCGCTGTTCTTACGAAATGCAGCACTATGATCGTCCTCGTAAAGGACGTAAGCATTATAAGTATCGACGGCGCAAGGGATATAACGGTAAGAAGCAGCAGTATCTGAAGAGTTGCCGAAAGAGATCCGGATCCGTCATTGTCAAACCTGAAAGTCAGCCCGCCGAGATCACCCTCCAAATAAGCCGGATCCGTATCTGTTCCGTCATTTGATGTGGTGGCTACAGTCGTATCGTCTTCATCTGCCATCGCCGAAACCGACGATGTAAAAATAAAGGTCAACAAACAAACTGCAGTCATTACGAGTGAAAAGACGGCAATAAGCTTAAATATTTTCCGGTTTCGCGTAACTGAGTTCATGTATATCGACCTTTTCCATAATATCATTTAGTATATTTCGGCACTGTATTTTATATAAAATCTTGCATAATACAGCACTCTGTTTAATTATACCAATTATCAATAATATTACCAACAATTTTTGTGAAATTAAAAATGCAAATTTATCGGTGTGCTTTTTCTTTGTCTCATATCCTTTCCCTTCAAGCCTCGTCCTGCGATAGTTGTCGCCGGATATAAAA
>JAILKT010000041.1 GCA_024693545.1 Lachnospiraceae bacterium | reverse complement strand
TGAAGGGCGGCGAGGCTCCCATCAATGATACAAAGACATATGACAACGGAAAGGGAATCGTTCCTTCATACCTTTGCGAGCCCGTATTCGCAGATGTTAACAACTACAAAGAGCTCCTTATCGACTCCGGTTACTACACAGAGGACCAGTTAAAGTAATCTGTTTTTTGAAACAGGATCAAATTTAAAAGCAATTGGACCGGCAGGCAGGCGACTAGATCTGTCTGCCGGTTTTCAAGGTTAAGTATCGGTACAGCACCACATCACTTCGCCCGCGTGTGTTGGGTCTGAAGGTCTGATGCATTCCCTTCGGGAATTGCGGAGGCAAGGAACCGGAAGCGATAAAATCGCTTCCAAAGAGAAACCTAAAACATAGGCGTGTTTTTGGCGAGGAACCGGAAGCGATAAGATCGCTTCCAAAGAGGAGGAAATCAAGTTGGCTAAGATATTGCTTGAGATGAAACACATAACCAAGACCTTCCCCGGTGTAAAAGCACTTGATAACGTGAATTTCCAGGTTGAAGAAGGTGAGATTCATGCTCTGGTCGGAGAAAACGGAGCCGGAAAATCAACTCTCATGAACGTTCTCTCGGGGATCTACCCGTACGGAACATATGAGGGCGACATCGTTTACGATGGTCAGGTTTGTGAATTTCATGTGATTAAAGACAGTGAGAAGAAGGGTATCGTCATCATCCATCAGGAGTTGGCGCTCATCCCTTACATGACGATCGCCGAGAACATGTTCCTCGGCAACGAAAGAGGCAGCAGTCTCAAAATTAATTGGAACGAAACCAATGAGCTGGCGGCAAAATACCTTAAGATGGTTGGTCTTAAGGACAGTCCGCAGACGTTGATAAAAGATATAGGTGTCGGCAAGCAGCAGCTTGTCGAGATAGCAAAGGCACTTGCAAAGAATGCCAAGCTTCTTATCCTTGACGAGCCCACGGCTTCACTTAATGAGGACGATACAAAAGCGCTGCTTGATCTGCTTTTGAGCTTCAAACAGCACGGACTTACATCGATCATCATTTCACATAAGCTTAATGAGGTTACTTATGTTGCCGATAAAGCAACGATCCTCAGAGACGGTGCCACGATCGAGACGTTGGTGAAGGGCGTCGATGATATGTCCGAGTCAAGGATAATCAAGGGTATGGTTGGGCGTGAGCTTTCCGACCGATTCCCCAAGCGTGTTCCGCAGATCGGAGAGACGATGCTCGAAGTAAAGAACTGGAGCGTTTATCATCCGATCTATAACGAGCGCAAGGTTGTCGATAATGTCAGTTTTAATGTAAAAAAAGGTGAAATAGTAGGTATATCGGGACTTATGGGTGCCGGGCGTACGGAGCTTGCCATGAGCCTTTTCGGCAAGAGTTACGGCGTTGATATTTCGGGGGAGCTTTACATTAAGGGAAAACAGGTAGAACTTGACAATGTTAACAAGGCAATCAAAAACAAGCTTGCTTATGTTACAGAAGACAGAAAGGGTAACGGTCTTATCCTTTCGAACTCCGTTAAGATGAACACTACGATCGCAAATCTCGACGGAGTCTGCAGACACGGCATTATCGACAAGGACAGGGAATATGCCGTTGCTGTTGAATATAAAGATAAACTTGCAACAAAGTGTCCTACGGTTGAACAGAATGTAGGAAACTTAAGCGGAGGAAACCAGCAGAAGGTTCTTCTCGCAAAGTGGATGTTCGCGGATCCCGATATACTGATCCTCGACGAGCCCACACGTGGTATTGATGTAGGTGCGAAGTACGAGATCTACTGTATCATGAACAATCTTGTTGCCGAAGGAAAGTCGGTTATCATGATTTCGTCTGAGATGCCGGAGATTCTCGGTATGTGCGACCGTATCTATGTCATGAGTGAAGGAAAGATGGTTGCCGAGATGCCCGGTTCCGAGGCGACTCAGGAAAAGATCATGTCACATATCTTAAGTGTTGCGGGTTAAAGAAAGGAAGGTTGAAAGAATAATGAAAAACAAAGCTCAAACCATGGATTTCATTAAGAAATATGCCATGATAATCGTGCTCGCTCTCGTTGTGATATTCTTCACGATCATGACGGGAGGAAATATCCTTCGTCCGATGAACATAAGCAGTTTGATCTCTCAGAATGCCTATGTGTTCATCCTTGCGACAGGTATGCTGCTCTGTATCCTTACCGGCGGTAACATCGATCTTTCGGTCGGTTCGGTCGTATGTTTCGTCGGTGCTGTCGGCGCCGAGCTCATGATGACGTTCCATGTGAACATCTACCTGACGATACTCATCATGTTCGTGCTCGGTACAGCGATCGGTGCATTCCAGGCATTCTGGATCGCATTCGTGCGTATCCCTCCTTTCATTGTAACGCTTGCGGGCATGCTTGTGTTTAGAGGACTCAGTAACGTTGTTCTCGACGGACTTACCGTTTCCATCGCGGATAAAGAAGATTTTGTTTATATCTTCGGTGGAGGCGCCAACTGCTATATACCCGATGCTTTCGGCGTAGACGGCATCAACCTCACATGTCTTCTTGTGGCTGTTGTTATGGCTGTGATCTTTTTGGTGGTACAGCTTCGCAAGAGAAACATCCGCATCGGTAAAGGCTTCGATGTTGAGAAGGCAGTTCCTTTCTATGTAAAGAATGTTGTTATCGCAATTGTCATAGTTGCTTTCGGTACGGGCCTTGCACTTCACAAAGGTATCCCGACAGTCCTTATCTGGCTTGCGGTTGTAATACTTGTATATCACTACATTACATCCAACACACGTGTCGGTCGTTATTTCTACGCAGTAGGCGGTAACGAGAAGGCCACAAAGCTTTCGGGT
>JAILKT010000037.1 GCA_024693545.1 Lachnospiraceae bacterium | reverse complement strand
GTGGGCCGGGAACATGAGCGCAGAGAGGACAGCGGCGGAAAAGGAGAAGACAGATGGAAGTGATCAGGGCGGAAAACCTAAACTTTAAATATGCCGGCGGAAACACGGCGCTCACCGATATAAACTTTTCGCTTGAGGAAGGCGAGATGATGTGCGTTTGCGGTCCGACGGGCAGCGGCAAATCGACGCTCTTGCGGCTTCTCAAGCGCGAACTCTCGCCGCGTGGTGAAAGGAGCGGCAATATTTATATTTCCGGACGCCGACAGGAAGATCTCGACGACTATGAGGCCGCCACCGAGATCGGATTCGTCTTTCAGCGCCCCGATATGCAGATAGTTACGGATAAGGTGTGGCATGAGCTTGCTTTCGGGCTCGAGAATATCGGCGTTCGCCAAAATGAGATACGGCGCCGTGTCTGTGAGATAGCCGGATATTTCGGAATGGAATCGCGGTTTGACAGGACGACCGATTCGCTCTCAGGCGGGGAAAAGCAGCTGCTCAACCTTGCGTCCGTGATGGTCATGCAGCCGCGAATACTGATTCTTGATGAACCCGTTTCGCAGCTTGACCCTATAGCCGCATCGGATTTTATCGCAACGATAAAGAAGCTTTGCCGCGAGTTTGGGATCAGCGTTATCGCTGCCGAACAGAGGCTCGAAGAACTCATACCGGTCTGCGACAGGATACTTGCGCTCGGAGACGGCCGTACGGTTGCGTTCGGCGAGACAAGAAAATGTGTGGAAACGCTTATAAACGATGAAAGGTTTACTGCCTCGATGCCCGCATCCGCAAAGCTTTTTAGCGCTCTTTCCAAAGAAGATCGCGGCGGGACAATACCTCTGAGCGTCGGAGAAGGCAGAAGGTTTTTAAAGGATTACTTAAACGCCCATACGGACATAACGGGAATGACCGGCAAAATTGCCGTTTCCGAAGTTCTCTCGCAGCTAAGCGCTCCCGTGAAAAAAAACGAAGACACGGACAGATCCGCCGATCAGGGAAGAGAGGGCGACGCATCCGGTGAAATCCGCGAAGACCCGAAAAGAGCCGCGGCTCAGGATGAATATGCTCTCGAGTTTAAGGAGGTATATCTTAAATATGAGAGAAACGGAAGAGACATTCTTCGGTCGCTGAGCTTCAAAGTTAAGAAGGGCGAGATATTTTGCCTCCTCGGCGGAAACGGGGCGGGCAAATCCACTGCCGTGTCCGCAGCGGCCGGCCTGATAAAACCATATTCGGGCAAGATAAAGGTGTTCGGCAAAAATATACGTGATCACAAGGGACAGGAACTTTACCGCGAATGCCTGGCAATGCTGCCGCAGGATGTTCAGACGGTATTCATAACAGATGATATCAACGGCCGCCATCCCTACGATCTTTCGGGTGGAGAGCAACAGCTGGCAGCACTTGAGATAGTGCTTGCCGGCAAGCCGAAGCTGCTTTTGCTCGACGAGCCGACCAAAGGGCTTGATTCCGGGCTTGCCGAAAAGCTCAGGGAAAGACTTAAAAAACTGACTGAAAAAGGAATGACGATAGTTATCGTCACACATGATGTTGAATTTGCGGCATCGATCGCAGACAGATGTGCGATGATATTTAACGGAGAGGTTGTTTCCGTCAGCGAGGCCCGTGAATTTTTTGAAGGAAATTATTTCTATACAACTGCACTGAACCGTATAACGAGGGGAATCATTCCGGGAAGAAAGGAGTGCTGAGATGCCGGTTATCAAAAATCCTTTGGTACGTAAGATACTTAGGATGATCATACCTTTTTTTGTGGTACCCGCAGCAGTGCTCATAGGCGCTTATGTCTTTGAAGACAAAATGTACGCCTATGTATCGCTCATCATCACGATCCTTTCAATAGTCCTGTTCATAAGCGGATTTGAGCGGCGGCGGACGGGGTCGCGCAGGATGGTTATCGTTGTTGTTATGACCGTGATCGCCGTTGTCGGACGTTTTATTCCCATAATAAAGCCGATGGCGGCAATAACCGTTATCAGCGGGATCTTTCTCGGTGGTGAGTCGGGCTTCCTTGTCGGATCGATGACCGCGGTCGTTTCAAATTTTTTCTGGGGACAGGGGCCGTGGACTCCGTTTCAGATGTTTGCGTGGGGAATGATCGGGCTCATAGCGGGGCTGCTCGGTAAATACCTGAAAAGCTCAAAGCCGCTGCTGTACATATACGGATTCTTTTCGGGCGTCCTTTTTTCTGTGATCATGGACGTTTGGACAGTACTCTGGGACAACGAGGGTTTCTCGTGGGAGCCTTATGTTGCCGCAATCGTGTCGGCAGCCCCCATGACTGTGCTATATGCGTTATCTAATGTTCTTTTTCTGATACTTCTGTATGATTCCATAGGAAAAAAACTGGAAAGGATAAAAACAGTCTATGGAATCTGACTATGCATGATATTATATTTTTTGCTTTTCATTAGCATAACGTTGTGTTAGAATTAAATTGCGAAGACACGTTTTGCATTTTGTGACGATGTGTGAATTATATGAAATAGCGTGAAGAAAATTAATCATCGAATTAGGGAATAGATGCTCCGTGGCCCATATTTCTTCAAATAACATCGTCATATTTTATTTGCCGGCCAAACCAAAACGGATGCATGTATAGTGGGGGTTTTATGTATGAATTTCTCTTATGGTTTCAGGGACTGAGTATTCCTATTGCCTTTATGACAATGATAGTCTTTTTTCCGTCCTGGAAAAACAGGATTCATGCGTATCTCTTTATTTTTACGTTATCTGTTACGGTTAACAATCTGGGCTACTTTTTGGTTATGGTCTCAGATAACCCGATTGACAGTTTGTGGGGAACAAAGATAGAATATCTCGGCAAATTGTTTATTTCGGTGGCTCTTCTGTTCTTTATGACCGAATATACCGGTGCCCGCATCAGCGAGTACACCAAGAGAACGGTTGCTATTATCCATGCCATAATCGGCATTCTCGTGTTTACCTGCGAACATCACAATATCTACTACGAAAACGGAACTGATTATGTAAATGCATGGACTACGGAGGGATTGTTCCCTCATATTGAATTCGAACACGGTATTTTTTATTACATATACGTTATGATGGTTGCGGGCTACCTGATCTTTGCGATAGTTTCGGCGGTAAGACGTCTTATGAATGAGCGAAGGAATAGGCTTAAGGTGCAGACGGCGATCATAGTTTGCATTGGACTTGTTATGGTCCTGGGTCTTATTGTGTTCTCCACAGGCATAATGGGCGGATACGATGCAACGGTTATCTCGTATCTGTTATGTCTCGTTCTTATGATAATCGCAACGATCAAGTATGATCTTATTGCAGCTCTCGATGCGGTAAAGAACTATATCGCCGATAATATGACCGAGGGTATAGTTGCGGTCGATACCGAGGGTGCGATCATCTATTCCAATCTTATAGCCGAACGTATATATCCGTCGCTTAAGGAGAGAGACGAGTCGGTGATCTCACAGCTTATAGAGTCGATCGAAAAGGATGAAGTCATTAACATAAGAAAGAACTATTATAAAGTTGAGCAGAGCGAACTCAAGAATGAGCGTAAGATATTCGGCAATCTTTACGTGATCGACGATATTACGATCGAATATAATCATAACAAGGAACTTAAACTTCGCTCGATAACCGACGGAATGACGGGACTTCTTAACAGGAGTGAGACCGTTCGACGCATCGAGGAAGCTATGGGATCGGAAGGCGTATCTCTTGTTATGATCGATATTGACAATTTCAAGGTTGTAAACGATTCTTTCGGTCATGATGTGGGTGATACGGTTATCAAGGGTGTTGCAAACATCATGCTCGATCTTACATATACTTATCCGAAATTCTCGGCCGGACGCTGGGGCGGTGAGGAGTTTATGCTCGTCATACCGAGAACAGATGTTGATTCGGCAATGGAAGTTGCCGAGAAGATCCGTACGGAATTTGCGCAGACCGAGTTTAAGTATGCGGGATTCAGGACTGTCAGCCTCGGAGTGACGGTATTGGCGGAAAACGATGACGCAGATGCGCTGTGCAAGAGAGCGGATGAGGCACTCTATACATCCAAGCAGGAAGGAAAGAACAGGGTTACGCTCAAATAATATTATTTGTGTAGTTTCTCAAAAATTGCCCAAATCTCACCACATACTTCACGAACTCCCGAATTTTGTTGCAATCATGTTTCTTTCTTCGCAGTAGGAAAATTTCGTGCTTACATGTGTTAATTCTTACAAAATAAAGTGATATTGAGCTAAAAAAACAATTACGACAAACAATCAGTAAATTTCGATTCAGTAAATAAGACACAAAAAAGAAAAAAAGTTAGCAATATTTGAGAAGTCATGACTGTAAATAGGTTGGTAATTACATAAAAATGTCCTATAATGTGATTTATGATGGTCGGTTTGGATAGTTTTCGGACCGGATTTTTGTGAAGCCCTATATGTCTCAGGGTGTATGGGCGGAAGCAGGATGCATGGCATTCAATTTGAACTAGGGAAGGTATATGGGTTTATGGCTAAGCAGAGAAGACCTTTAGTGTCACACATTTTTACCGCTGATCCGTCAGCACACGTTTTTAATGATAAGATTTACATTTATCCTTCACATGATATTCCTCATGATGCAGAGGATAACGATAACGGTGACGAGTATCGTATGGAGGATTACCACGTTCTTTCGCTTGACAGCCTTGATGCGGAGTGCGTAGATAACGGAGAGGCTCTTCATATGAAAAACGTTCCGTGGGTCAGCAAGCAGATGTGGGCTCCCGATGTAGCATTTAAGAACGGAACATATTATCTTTATTTCCCGGCAAGGGACAAGGATGGTATTTTCAGGATAGGCGTTGCTTCTTCAAAATCTCCGGTAGGACCTTTTGAGCCCGAATCAGATTACATTCAGGGAACATACAGCATTGATCCCGCATCCTTTATCGATGATGACGGCAGAGCATATCTCTATTACGGCGGACTTTGGGGAGGACAGCTTGACAAGTGGACAAAGGGTTTCTTTGATGAGAAAGCCGGACAGCTTGAGGGCGACCTTGATCCGAACCGTGACGCTATCGGACCTATGTTCTGTGAGCTTGCAGATGATATGAAATCACTTAAGGGTGAGCCTCGTCATATTCAGATCAATGATGAGAACGGCAACCCTATAAAAGAGGGCGATGAGGATCGCAGATATTTCGAAGGCCCTTGGATGCACAAATTCAACGGAAAGTATTACCTCTCTTATTCGACAGGTACAACGCATTATCTTGTTTACGCTGAGTCGGACAAGCCCGAGGGACCCTTCACATACAAGGGAAGGATCATGGAGCCCGTTCTCGGATGGACAACGCATCATTCGATCGTTGAGTATCACGGTGAGTGGTATCTCTTCTATCATGACTGCGAGCTTTCAAAGGGTATCAACCATCGCAGAAATGTTAAGTATACAAAGCTTGACATCGCACCCGACGGAACGATCAAGACGATCATCCCCTACGAGAACGAGTAAATTACATAAGACAAATATCCGGCGCCCGGGAATTTCGGGCGCTGTTTTTTTTATGGTACCTTGGGGACGGGGGTTGGGTGTCATATTCATTGCTACATAGTGTGGTACCTTGGGGACGGGGGTTGGGTGTCATCCGTGACACCCAACCCCCGTCCCCAAGGTACCATCCATGACACCCAACCCCCGTCCCTCGGGTACCATTTTTTTTATTGAATAATTGGCTTTCTCGTGATAAAATCAAACACTATACCATCGAAAAGTAAAGAGTAACAAAGCCATGAAGAAAGAACTGTTTATGAAAGAACTTGAAAAGAAGCTTTCCGGGCTTTCCGAAAATGTCGGAAGGCTTGTTTCGTCATGCCGTTTCGATCTGTCAAAAGACGGCAATTATATGAGCGGAATTGCCTTTCTGACCGAGAGGTATCTCGGAACCGCCGATGTGGTCGAAGTGGAAGAGATCATCCACGGCAATCCCGAGGCAATCCCGCCTTCAGCCCGCAAAAAGCCGGGAAAGGCACCGCTTGTCACCCCCGAGCCTGAGAGGTATGAAAACATCCGTCTTTTTGAGATTGAGTGTATTAAGGAAGTCAGGATTGAAAGACTTTTTGCTTCTAGCATACTTGCCGCCAGGTGTGCGGACACGGATACGGGGAAAGAAACGGATGTGTATATCGCTTCGTTCTCCGGCATATATATGGCCGAGATGAATTCATTCCTTAAAGAAACGGAAGCCGCCGTAAAAAACATTGAATCTCGAGCCTCTCAAAGTACAAAAATTCCGGGCGACAGCTCAGACATACAGGACTCACTGAAAAGGGATGCTTCCGAAAAGAATGATTCGGAAGACCGGGATAACGGGCGGTCCGGGCACGATCACGACGGTGAAAATGAAAGCGGCGTTCCGGGTCTTAAAAGAAAGCGAACCATCTTTGCCCGAGTGATGCGCTATCTGTTCCGTTATAAAGTGTCGGTTATCACGCTGTTTGTTTCGTACATACTCGCGGCACTTGTGAGCCTCGTTTGGCCGTATCTGTCAGGAACCGTTCTTTATGACGGCGTACTTGCAAAGAATGATGAGGTACTCGGTGAATTCGGGTTTGCCGGAGAGTACTTTCTTGCGCTTATAGTGCTCGTCATCGCGATCGCTGGCGCCAGACTCCTTCAGCTCGGGATCACGATCCTGCAGCAGGTTCTCATGGCACGTGTGACAGCAAAGACCGTACGCGATCTCAAGCAGGATATTTTCAAATCGATGGGTGATCTGTCACTCCGCTTTTTTACGGCGAAGCAGACAGGCAGCCTTATGACGCGTGTCAGAAGCGATGCGGACAGGGTAACGGATTTCTTCCTTGATGGGTTCCCATTCCTGTTTGTTCACTCCTTCACGATCATTTCGACGTTTATAGTCATGTTCAGACTCAACAAGGGACTTGCCCTTGTTTCATGCGTACTCCTGCCCGTGCTTGTGTTCCTGTCGGTTAAGCTGAGGCCCGCGCTCTGGACACTTTACGGAAAGCGCCACCGCGCCGAGCGAAGCGTGACGACCAAGGTCAATGACAATCTTACCGGAGCCCGTGTAGTGAAAGCGTTCGGGCGAGAAGATGAAGAATCGGAGAGCTTTGCAAAGAAGTCGCGTACGCTTATGACGGCTGAGGTCGACATTGTCCGCTACAATAACCGTTTTACGATCCTTTACAATCTTGTTGCCGAGATTTCGAATATCTGGGTTTGGATCGTCGGCGTGATACTTCTGATCGACTTCGATAGCATTAACCTCGGTACGCTGATCACCTTTATCGGATATGTGGGCGCCCTTAACGGACCCTTAAATTTCTTTTCGTATATATTCAGGACATGGACGGACAGCATCAATTCCGCACAGCGTATGTTTGAGATCATAGACGCTGTTCCCGATATCAAGGAAGCCGAGAACCCGATAAGACTCACGAATCCCCGCGGAGAAGTCGAGCTTTCGGGAGTGACATTCGGATATGAATCGTTCAGACCTGTACTGAAAGACATCACGCTGCATGTACATGCGGGTGAAAACCTCGGTATAGTCGGGCGCTCGGGAGCCGGGAAATCAACACTTGTCAATCTGATCTCGAGGCTCTATGACACCGACGAAGGGACGATAAAAATTGACGGACATGATGTCCGCGATATCGCATTTTCGGATCTCAGACGAAGCGTTGCGATGGTCTCGCAGGACACCTACGTGTTTATGGGCTCTGTTGCGGACAACATCGCATATGCGGACAAAACCGCTTCAAGGGCTGATATTATCAGGGCTGCAAGACTTGCAGGCGCACACGATTTTATCACTGCGATGCCCGACGGTTATGACACGATCATCGGTGCGGGCGGCAAAGATCTTTCGGGCGGTGAACGCCAGCGTATCTCGATCGCACGCGCGATCCTAGCAGACCCGAAGATTCTTATCCTTGACGAAGCAACATCAAGTGTCGATACAAAGACAGAGAGGATCATACAGGACTCGATCTCGTATCTTGCCAAAGGCAGAACGACACTGTCGATCGCTCACCGGCTCTCAACTCTTAAGGGCGCCGACCGCCTGATCGTTATCGACAACGGCAGGATAGTCGAGGAAGGTACACATGACGAGCTCTATGCGATGGACGGGATCTATCATATGCTGAGCGATCTCCAGACAGGATTTTTATCGCTCGAGGAGATCTGAAGCTCCCTGCGTAAGGCAGGCTTATGGTAGCAAACACAGAAAAGAAACCGTGTCGGGTTTCGTCTGAGAACGAATGAAGAAAGGGACAGTGTCAGGTTTTTCGAAGAACAAATGCAAAAAGGAATACTTGACTCAGTAGGGTATAAATAATGGAAGACAGAGATAAAACACTTACATTTTTTGAAAGCGAAGGAGGCTTCCTCGGTGTGAAGCTTGGGGACAACACCTACGACAGAGTGCGCGCGGTGAGACTGTTCCCGTTTACGGATCCCGCAAAATACATCTCAATCCGTGTCGGGAACGACATGGGCGAGGAGCTTTCGGTCATAGAAGATCTTGCCGCACTTTCGCCCGAACAACGTGAACTTGTTGAGCGCGATCTTGATCTCAACTACTTTTTACCGCAGATCAAGGAGATAATCTCGATCAAGGACGAGTACGGCTATGCTTACTTCCATGTCGTTACCGACAAGGGCCCCGTCCGTTTTGCGATCAACATGGGCGGCACGAACGTGACAAAGCTTTCCGAAACGCGTCTCCTGATAACAGACATCAACGAGAACAGATTTGAAGTCAGGGATGTCACGAAGCTCACGAAGAAAGAACAGAGAAAGCTCGATCTTTTCCTGTGATCCGAAAACCGGATCGTTGTTTGGGACAGACAGAGAGTCGTCCGATATTTGCCGGCTGAAAGAGCGCGACCGGGATTTATCTGACGAAAGAGCCCCGGGCAACCCGGAACAGACTGGTTTGTATGACTTATACATATGTTAAGAAGGATATAAAATGATACTGAAAATCAAAATCCCGGAAACTGTCCGGGAACAGATAAACGAAGCGGACGATGACCGCATCTATTACGCGCTCCCTGTTGATATAAACAGGGAATCGATGTATGCGGAAAACTCGTATCTCATTGTGACAACAAAACGGATCCTTCTTTTTGAAGAAGGGAAGCTTGTCAAGGCACTGCCGATAAGCGAATGCGGAAATGCCAAAGCGACCGCAAGGGTCGGTCAGGGAATGCTGACGATCGAGCAGAACGGCACGCTCACGTTGCTTTGCCGCTTTTCTCACGGGCTTATCGCGAAATACGCATATATCGCGCGAGGCATCAACATTCTCGCAAGCGGAAGATTTGAAGAAGTCGAGAGCAATGAGTATGAGCCCTCGTGTCCCATATGCGGCAGGGCTATCCCGGGAACGAGCAAATGTCCGCATTGTTCGGGCGAAGGCGGTATCGTAAAGACAGTCAGAAGGCTGGCGCGTCCGTACCACAGAAGCCTTTTCGGGATTGCGATCCTTATGATCCTCGCTTCGGTGACCACGCTCCTTAACCCGGAGATTCAGAAGCATCTGGTCGACAAAGTCCTGCTTGAGGAATCTCCGAGCAAATCCGCGGCGTTTCTCTGCCTTGCGGGGATGTTTGCGCTCAGTCTCGGAATTGTGTTTGTAAATGTCGCAAAGAGCTTTTACTCGACAAAGCTCGGAGCAAGGATGTCGCACGACCTCAGAGGGGAACTGTTTGATAAGCTTCAGGCAACGCCGCTTTCGTACATTAACGACAGACGTCCCGGAGAGCTTCTCAACCGTGTTGTTTCGGACACCCGCGTCATCAGGGAATTCATGGAAACAGTATTCTGTAACCTTTTCACTGTTGCGTTCATTTTTGTGTGCGATATCGTGTTTATGGTCATCCTGAATCCCGGGCTTGCGCTCCTTACGCTTGTGCCCGCTCCTTTTGCGGTAGCGATACTTCTTGCGTTCAGGAAGAGCATCAACCGCCGCTTTCACCTGCAATGGGTGAAAAATGACGATCAGAGCAGCAACCTGCAGGATGTACTTTCGGGTATGCGAGTTGTTAAATCCTACGGTAACGAAAAATCCGAGTCGGAAAAGTTTCTCAGGCTCTCGAATGAGTACGCCCGCGTTCAGATGAACAACGAAAGCTTCTGGGCTGTTTTTAATCCGATCATCGGAACGGTGCTTGGACTCGGGCTCCTTATAGTTGTCTTCTTCGGTGGCAAACAAGTCCTTGAAGGAGAGATGACTGCCGGAGAACTCCTGCAGTTTATGACATATACGACGCTTCTTTATCAGTACATAAACTGGATGGCGAATTTCCCCCGCGCGCTCATGCGACTCAAGAGCAGTGTGGAGAGAATAAGTGACGTCCTTTCGTATAACGTGGCGAAGAAAGGACCCGGTGAGGCGATAGACATAAACGGTGAAGTGGTCTTTGACCACACGACCTTCGGATACAAGTCCTACAAGCCTGTCCTTGAAGGGATCGAGCTTTCGGTTCGCAAAGGTGAAAAGATCGGAATTGTCGGGCCTTCGGGCGCCGGTAAATCGACGCTCATAAACCTTCTGATGGGTCTTTATGAGGCGGACGACGGAGTCCTCCTTGTTGACGGCAAGGACATCCGCACGCTCGACAGAAAGAGCTTCCACAGCCAGCTCGGAGTGGTGCTGCAGGAGACTTTCCTCTTCTCGGGAACGATACTTGATAACATCCGCTTTGCGCGTCCCGAGGCATCGATGACCGAGATCATTGCGGCGGCAAAGATAGCCAACGCGCATGACTTCATCTGTAAAACTCCGGGCGGTTACGATACATATGTCGGCGAAAAGGGCTACAGCCTTTCGGGCGGCGAACGCCAGCGCATCGCGATAGCACGCGCGGTACTTGCGGATCCGAAGCTTCTGATCCTCGACGAGGCTACCGCGAGCCTCGATACGGAGAGTGAGTATTTAGTACAGACGGCGCTTTCGGCGCTCACTAAGAACAAGACGACTTTCGCCATCGCACACAGGCTTTCGACCCTTAAGGACTGCGACCGCCTGATCGTCATCGACGGCCACCGTGTAGCGGAATGCGGATCGCATGACGAGCTCATTGCAGCAAAGGGACTCTACTACGAACTTCTTACCGCGCAACTGCAGATGCAAAAGGCGTGAGTGGACCATCACATGCCTCTGTACAATTTTGTAAAAAGCGATAAATATCCTTTGAAAAATACCGCGCGTATGTTTATAATAATTCTGTGGGTGCATTTTGCGGCATCCCGTCTATGGGGATATTTGAAAGGAGTTATTTGTCATGCTTGGAAGTGACATCGGTATAGATCTCGGTACGGCCAGCGTACTCGTGTATATAAAAGGAAAGGGTGTTGTGCTCAAGGAGCCCTCGGTTGTGGCTTTTGACAGAGACACCAACAAAATAAAGGCGATCGGAGAGAATGCAAGACTGATGCTCGGTCGTACACCCGGCAACATTGTTGCGGTAAGACCTCTCCGCCAGGGCGTTATCTCGGACTACACAGTTACAGAGAAGATGCTCAAATACTTCATCCAGAAGGCAGTCGGAAAGCAGCGCTTCCGTAAGCCCGTCATTTCTGTCTGCGTACCAAGCGGCGTTACCGAAGTGGAGAAGAAGGCCGTTGAGGATGCTACCTATCAGGCAGGTGCACGTGAGGTTGCCATCATCGAGGAGCCCATTGCGGCTGCCATTGGTGCAGGAATCGACATCTCCCGTCCCTGCGGTAACATGATCGTCGACATCGGTGGTGGAACGACCGATATTGCAGTCATTTCTCTCGGTGGAACCGTTGTAAGTACATCGATCAAGATCGCGGGTGACGACTTTGACGAAGCACTCGTGAGATATATGCGTAAAAAGCACAATCTCCTTATCGGTGAGCGTACCGCTGAGGACATCAAGACAAACATCGGATCGGCGTACAGACGTCTCGAAACCGTAGCCATGGACGTCAGAGGCCGTAACCTCGTAACAGGTCTTCCCAAGACCATCTCGGTAACATCCGAGGAGACCGAGGAGGCTCTCAAGGAGACGACATCCCAGATCGTTGAAGCAATCCACAGCGTTCTCGAGAAAACTCCTCCCGAACTCGCAGCCGACATCGCGGATCGCGGAATCGTTCTTACGGGCGGCGGATGCCTTCTTTACGGACTTGAGGAGCTCATCGAGGAAAAGACGGGCATCACAACAATGACCGCGGAAGATCCCATGACAGCCGTTGCTATCGGGACAGGCAAGTACGTGGAGATGTTCAGTGCAAGAAAGTAAAGACAGGGTCAGTCGTCACGCGGAGCCTAACAAGCGTTTCGCGTAGGGGCTGACCTGTTTATTATAAAGCAAAAAGATAACCCACCACCTTTAGGTGGTGGGAGAAGCAATTCGCGAGTTTGACGATGTTAAGTATACGGCAGAAATAGCCGATAAAAACTGTGAAAACACTTTCTGCCCCATTACCAAAGGGATCGGATACGGGATCTTCAAATCGGCAGAACTTGAAATAAGGATAAACAGGCATTCAGAAAGAACCCATTGGCGCACATAAGCGTTGCGTCACGGCAGTGAACAAAGCGGAGAGCTTGTTCGAGAAGATCACGGAGGATCTTTGCCGGCGGTTTCAACACGAGGAACTACATGCTCAGAAGCCTTTATACCGGATGGACCGGTATGTACAACGAACAGAAGAGACTTGACGTCATCTCGAACAACATGGCGAATGCGACAACGGTCGGATTCAAAAAAGAGGGCGTTACAAGTCAGAGCTTTAAAGACCATCTTGCGATCAAGATCCGCGACGAGTCGGAGGATTGGAAGCAGCGCAGGATCGGTGATCTTGCCCCGGGCGTTAAGATCGGTGAAGTCTATACCGACTACGCGCAGGGTTCTTTGCGTGAAACAACGAACCCCTACGACCTCGCGATGGACGGCGACGGATTCTTTACCGTCAGGATCACGGACCGTGAAGGCGTGGACCATATACGTTACACGCGCGCCGGAAGTTTTCACATGAGAGAAGACGGATATATCACCGATGTTGACGGCAATCACCTTCAGGGTGAGTCGGGTGACGTTCAGGTGCCCGTCGATGCACATCAGGTTGTCATCGACACGGACGGAACGATCTACGCCGACGGCGAGGCGATCGACAGACTCATGATCAAGGATTTCGAGGACTACGACTACTTCAAGAAGCACGGCGACACCTACTACGAGCCGGTTGAGGGCGCGACTGAGAAGGACGCGACGGGTTACGTGCGACAGGGCTACACAGAACAGTCGAACGTCAACGTGGTTTACGAGATGGTCAACATGATCGCCATCACCCGCGCATATGAAGCAAATCAGAAGGTCATCAAGAGCGTGGACAGTGTGGTTGAGCTTGCCGTTTCTTCTGTAGGTAAGGTTTGATAAAGGAGGTTCCGCATGATCAGAGCATTATGGACAGGCGCTTCGGGAATGACGGCGCAGCAGACAAGTCTTGATAATATTGCCAACAATCTTTCAAATGTAAATACAGCAGGTTTTAAGAAGCAGACCACCGAGTTCTCGACGCTTCTTTATCAGAAGCTTCAGAGAAAGGTCACCGACAACAACGGAGATCCCAAGCCTGTTATCGGACAGGTCGGACTCGGCGTCAGGGTTTCGGGCCTTTCGCAGATCTTCACGCAGGGCGCGATGCTCGAGACAGGCAGAAAGTTTGATTTCTGTATCGAGGGTGAAGGCTTCTTCAGGGTACAGCTCCCCGACGGAACGATCGGTTACACCCGTAACGGTGCGCTTCAGACTTCCATGACTGCTGAAGGCGTTGCGGTTTGTACGGCAGAGGGCTACAGCCTGCTTGATGATGCGGGACAGCCCATCATCTTCGGACCCGAGTATGACATGGCAAAGGTCAACATCGATCAGTGGGGCAACTTCACATATCCCGACGAGGAGACGAACGTTGCAATGAACATCGGAGTTAAGGTCAGCCTCGCACAGTTCAACAACCCCGCAGGTCTCAACAAGATTTCGGGCAGCATGTTCCGCGAGAGCGAGAACTCGGGAGCTCCGAGACTTGAGGCTGACGATCCGCTCCTTACACAGAGCAAAGTTCACTCCGGATACCTCGAGGGCTCGAACGTTGCAACGGTGGACGAGATCGTAAACCTCATCGTAACGCAGCGTGCTTACGAGATGAACTCAAAGGTGATCACCGCATCGGATGAAATGATGCAACAGGCTAATAACTTAAGGTCATAATTAGGGAGGCACCATGGCAATTTCCGTCAGTTCAGACATTAACGCCGTAATGGAGCGTTACAATAAGCAGACGGCCGCGAATTCTGCTGCGGCAGGCCTTGAGAAGAAACTAAAAGGGGACCTCACGAACGCAAGTGACGAGGAACTCATGGACGTCTGCAAGAGCTTTGAGGCATATCTTCTCGAGCATGTCCTTAAAGATGTGAAGGAAGCCATCGTTCCGAAGAAGGATGATGAGAATCCCTATCTTAATATGTTCGGAGACAACCTCTACCAGGAGTACTCAAAGATGATCGCCGACAGCGGACAGCTCGGGATCGCGCAGAAGCTCTTCGAATCAATGAAGCGCAACACGCCGACAGTAAAACCCGAAAGCACGGAAAGCGCAGCCGGCGTAATCGATGCAAACGCAAAGTGATACGTATCAAAGCCGGGTGTGGTTTTACAGACACGTAAAAATCGTTTATGAACGACACGATCGCAAAAATGCTCCAAGCGGACGCGCAGGAGCTTTAATGTAACAGTAAGAGAATATTGAGGGAAAATACTTGAAACAAATAGAGGGCACCGTCAGCAGTATAATATTCCGCAACCCCGATAACGGATACACGGTATTCGAACTTGCGGTAGCGGACAGTGATAAGCCGGTCACCTGTGTGGGTGGCCTTTCTTTTATTGCTGAAGGAGAGTGCCTGAGGATCAACGGCCGCGAGAAGCATCACCCGGTGTACGGTGACCAGATCGAGGTCGTTTCTTATGAAGATATCGAGCCCTCTGACGCCGCATCGATCGAGAGGTACCTCGCGAGCGGGATCATAAAAGGCGTGGGACTCAAGCTTGCACACAGGATTGTCGAGGCATTCGGGGACGATACTTTCAGAGTTATCGAAGAGGAACCCGAAGCGCTTGTCGATATTAAGGGTATCAGCGCCAAGCTGGCCCGTGCCATCAGTGAATCCTTTGAGGAGAAGCGTGGGATCCGCGATCTCATGATCTTTCTGCAGAAATACGGGATCAGCAACAGCCTTGCACTCAAGATCCACAAGGAGTACGGCCACGAGGCGAAAAAAATCATCCTCGAGAATCCATACAGACTGGCTCAGGATATACAGGGCGTCGGTTTTAAGACGGCGGATGCCCTGGCGATGAATATAGGCATCGAAAAAGACTGCGAGCACAGGATACGTGCGGGACTTCTTTATGAACTCTCGGCTGCCGAGGGTGCGGGGCACACTTATCTGCCTGCCGATATGCTCGTCGCTGCGGTCTGCGGACTGCTTGACGTTGATGAAGAGGCCGCAAAGAAGGCACTTGACGATCTTACTGTCGAAGGTCAGGTTATCGTAAAAGGAGCGGGTATCATGGAATCGGAGGAGCCCGGCAAGGTTTACCGCACTCCGTTTTATTACATGGAACTCGGCGTGGCGAGGATGCTCCTTGACCTCGATTCGATGGATCAATACGGCGGCGAGATTTCCGAAAAAGAGTTCTCAAAGATGGGAATGGGCGATGTCGAACTCGACGATCTGCAGAAAAGAGCCGTGCGCGAGGCATATAAGCATGGTGTGTTCATACTGACGGGAGGCCCCGGTACCGGAAAAACAACAACAATACGTGCCATGATCTCGTTTTTTGAGAAGAAGGGCATGACGATCCTGATCGCCGCACCCACGGGGCGCGCGGCAAAGAGGATAACCGAAACCACGGGACGTGAGGCACTCACGGTCCACAGACTTCTGGGCTGTCAGGGCGTACCGGATGACCCGGCGGGCGGACGAAGAGGAAGGTTCAGGTTTGAAAAAAACGAGGACGAGCCGCTCGAGGCAGACGCGATCATAATCGACGAGATGTCCATGATCGACCTGCCGCTCATGCACGCGCTCCTTAAGGCTGTCTGCCAGGGAACAAGGCTTATCCTGGTCGGTGATTCGAACCAGCTTCCGAGCGTCGGCCCCGGCAATGTACTCAAGGATATACTCGGTTCACACAGGTTCAACGCCGTTTGCCTGACGCGCATTTTCCGGCAGGCGATGGAGAGCGATATCATCGTCGGAGCGCATATGATCAACCGCGGTGAAGTCCCCAAGCTCGACAACAAATCGAAAGATTTCTTTATGATGGAGAGGCATTCCACGGGCGATATACGCGGTGTTATCGCAAATCTTGTCGGAGGAAGGCTGGCGCGCTACGTCGAAGAAGATCAGTTTGACGTTCAGATACTCACGCCCATGAAGAAAGGCGAGCTCGGGACCATAAGCCTTAACAGCCTTCTGCAGCAGTTCCTCAATCCTCCCGAAGAGGGGCGCAGGCAGATGGAATTCCGTGATGTGATATTCCGCGAAGGCGATAAGGTCATGCAGACAAAGAACGACTACCATCTTGAGTGGGAAGTCAGGGAACGCGGGTTTGTGAAGAGCACGGGCACCGGCATATATAACGGAGATATGGGCAGAATCAGGGAGATCAACACTTTTGCCCAGCACATTCTCATCGAATTCGATGACAGCCGGTTTGTTGAATATCCTTTCTCACAGCTTGACGAGCTTGAGCTTGCTTATGCGGTTACGATCCATAAATCGCAGGGCAGCGAATATCCCGCCGTTGTGATCCCGCTCCTCACGGGGCCGACCCAGCTCTTTAACAGAAATATACTTTACACGGCGGTAACACGTGCAAAGAAGTGCGTTGTCATAGTCGGCAGCAGGCAGACCGTGACGGCCATGGTGAACAACGAAAACGAGCAGAAGCGATACTCGGGTCTTAAGGACTGCATTACAGAGATGAATTAGATAGTCATGCCAACCATGCATTTTGTGAAACCGGATTTTCAGAAAGCGCAGGGTTCTTTGATTAAAATAGGGAAGAAAACGGTTTTCTCGATTATAATTGTGAATAGAGACAAAAATAATTGCAAATAGTGAAAAAATATCGTGCAATATAATAATAAACATGATATAATTGTATAATAAAAACGAAATGCACGTCCCGAAATACAGTTTCGTTTTCGGCATAATGTGCCGGAAGAAAGGATAAAGAGTGAGAGAGGAACTGACTCATCTTTTGTATCCCAGAAAGTGTCCGGGATGCGGGATCGTACTTCCCGCCGGGTTGCTTGTGTGCGACGAGTGCGCGGAAGAGTTTAAACAGATCGAAGAACCGACTTGTCTTATTTGCGGAAGGCATATCACGGATGAGCGGACCGAGAGGTGTTACACATGCACCAATTCGGAAAGAAGCAATATATTCGGAATTTCAATCTTCGCCTATGATGACATCATGAAAAAGGCGATGAGCGATCTGAAATTCCACGGGCAGACAGACAATGCTGATTTTTTTGCCGCGATGGCGGTAAGCCGTGCGGGATCGAGGATCAGGAGTTTTGATCCGTGCGCTTTGATCCCTGTGCCGGTTCATAAATCCAGGCTCAGGGTACGCGGCTACAATCAGGCGAGTCTCCTGTGTGACAGGATTGGAAAGCTTCTCGGAATACCGGTTGTCGACGATTTTCTTTTAAGAACCAGGAAGACCGGATTTCAGAAGAACCTCGGGAACATCATGAGAAAGCGTAATCTTGACGGTGCCTTTTCCTGCAATACACGGGACTACCCGAAAGACGTTGTGACCGCCCGGCTTCAACGGGTGCTGCTTGTTGACGACATCTACACAACCGGAAGCACCATGGAGCATTGTTCGAAGGAACTTGTGAAAGCGGGAGTTGCCGAAGTCGGACTCCTGAGTATCAGCATCAGCGGTGGTACATAAGCGTGAAATGATCGTGCAGATGCACGTGAAATAAGATGGAAGGAGTGATTATATGGAAGTCAGATCATGCAGAGGTTGCGGAAAGCTGTACAACTATCTCGGACCTTCTACTCCTGCCTGTCCTGCCTGCATGAAGGCGATGGAAGAAAAATTCCAGCAGTGCAAAGAGTACATCAGAGATAACCCCGGAGCCAATATCCAGCAGGTTGCCGATGAGACCGAAACATCTGTAAAGATGATAAAACAATGGGTGCGAGAGGAACGTCTTACCTTTGCGGAAGGGTCTGTCGTAGGTATTGAGTGTGAGAGCTGCGGAGCAAGCATTCTCACAGGAAGGTACTGTCCGGCATGTAAGGGTAAATTACAGCAGTCTTTGATCAACGCTTCGAAGAGAACTCCGGCCCCGGAACCCGCAAACAACAGCAAGAATGAC
>JAILKT010000036.1 GCA_024693545.1 Lachnospiraceae bacterium | reverse complement strand
GATAGGGAAGCCGGGAAGTCTCTTGATGCACTCCTCAAGTACGTCGAAACGAAGGGGCGGAGGAACAAGAATGCCGTCAGCGTTTCTTGTGCACTGAGCAGCTGTGAACTTGTATGCACCGTGTGAAGTTCCGATAGCGATTGCAAGTGAATCACATCCTGTCTTGGATACGAAATCCTCAACCTCTTCGGGACGTGTGTAGCTCTCGTGACCTGCTTCAACAACGACTTCATCCTCGATACCTGCAAGTGTACCAAGCTCTGCCTCAACAACAACGCCGTGAGCATGAGCATACTCAACAACCTGCTTTGTAAGTGCAACGTTCTCAGCATAAGGCTTGGAAGAAGCATCGATCATGACAGATGTGAATCCGCCGTCGATGCAGCTCTTGCAAAGCTCGAATGTATCGCCGTGATCAAGGTGAAGCGCGATCGGAATATCAGGATTCTCCTGAACTGCTGCTTCTACTAACTTAACAAGATATGTGTGATTTGCATATGCACGTGCACCCTTCGAAACCTGAAGGATAACGGGACTCTTAAGTTCGCCTGCGGCTTCGGTGATACCCTGAACGATTTCCATGTTATTAACATTGAAAGCGCCTACTGCATAACCGCCGTTATAGGCTTTTTTAAACATCTCGGTGGTGGTTACTAAACTCATAATATGCCATCCTTTCATTAAATACGATAAGTGTTTCTTGTCGAAACACGCAGTATTATAGCACACAAAACCACAACGGTAAAGTACCGTCTCAACTATTGACATGACTGAATACCAAAATTGAAGTGAAACCTGTATTTGTGCATAGCTCCCTACATTGGGAGGCAAACCCACTCACAAATCACAAGTTGAAACCTAATATCATATCATCTTCGACTTCGCCTTGTTTTGTGTCCTGTGATATCTCGAACTCGCAATACACCGTAAAAGAAAAGATACGCCCTTTCCTATAGTCTTTTCCAATTCTGTATTTTCCTTCTCCAAGACTCCCGTATAAAGAAGACCAATTCTGTGAGAACCGAGCTTTCGATAATGGTTCTAACTCAAAAGAATCCAGATAGATCACTGTGTTTTCATCAAGCACCGATAAAGCACGCCAAACAGATCCTTCTTCTTTTTCAACAACACATTCCTGCCCGAATACTATCGTGTCTTCACCCAAATTTACAAGGACAAACTCAGCTCCTGTTGTTGTCAGAGTCTCTTCTGCAAGTGAAAGGACGACTTTTTCCTTTCCATGAGTCTCTTTTTCTTTGGCGTTATCATTAAAGTCTGTTTCAGATTTTGAACATCCCGCAAGGATAAGCATTAAGACTAATCCTGTTATAAATATCAATTTTTTCATTTTTTCTCAATATAGCGAAACGCCTAGTGTTGAAAGAACATTTTGAACCTTACTGTAATAACATACCGTATTCGTGCTACTACCAAAAATCAATCCGTTCGCGTAGCGATAGTATGAGTTTCCTCCTGCTGCAACTATTCCCCCGGAATCACCACTTTCAACATAAAGGAAGGCTCTGACCGCATCATTTACTTTTGGGGTAGCACAACATACATCATCAACCATTCCATATGTATATCCCGTGGTGTTACCCCTTTTGTATACCATAGTTCTTTCGCATACATATATTGTGTCTGTTGATGAAAGATAGAACCCTGCCGTAGGAACATATCTGGTTGGTAAGAAATTGCTATTATTACATTTGACAAACACCGCATCACAATTTCCCTCGGGATATGCTGTTGCGGCATTTCCAAAACAAGTTCCTCCAACATACACACTACTTCCACTATAGATTGTGTGATGTGGTGCTGTCACAATTCCATAATCACCATTATTATCCACTGCCCAGAACCCTACCGATCGATAATGTATACTGTCTCCAGGATATAATGCGTCTACTGGGGTTATTTTTTCTTCCGCCTCAAAGATAATCCTATCGCTAACGTCAAGAATTTCTTCCATTTTTCTAACGAAGTCCTTGTTTTCGAGCATATTATTATCACAATCTAAATATACTCTAACGGAATTTGCCACCAACTTCAATCCCACTCCGACCACCAGTTTTTCAAGATTATTCTTTTTTTCTTTATAAAGTACCTTCTTTATTCTTGAATGCTCTTCCAACAATTCGGAATATGAATACTTAACATTTTCAAATCTAACATTATTAATATCTATCAAATCTGAAAAGTATTTTTTTATTCCTTCATCAAGACTAGTTACTTGTATTACCAAGTTTTTCTCTTCATCAATATACGCTCCTCCATAAAAGGCTGGAAACGCTGCGTTTGTATCGCTAACCACCCCATCGTAAGCCCAACATTTCAAAAGAGTATTATACTTGTACAAAGCGTCATCCTCTCTTTTTTCGATGTTGTTTTTCTCTTGTGTCATTTGTTCTCTTTGAGTATCCGCGGTTGCATTTTCCCTAGGCATGACTCCAACACTAATTATCATTACTATTAACAAAAGAACCGAACATAATCTTTTCATCAAAACTACTCCTCCTAATGTTATAACAATCTATTTGTTTTACGTAATTCCTAGGTGTAAAAAATGATAGACAGATTTTCTTTTCTGATAATGCTCAGAAATTTCTCAGATTCTCCCAGAACTACACCCTTGAAAAACACTTTACATTATACTGCATTTATTTTTATTTATCTATCTATTTATTGTATTTTCTAATTTGTCCAACTAATAAGTGTTTTTTGACACAAGTACATCATATGGATATGATCCTCATGTAAGAATCAAAGTATTGACATACGTATATTACACGTATATATTTGACTCAATAACAACTGCAGAAAGGAGTTACCATGAAGTACATATATCCTGCTGTATTCTCTCCGGAGGATTCCGGTTATTCAGTTGAATTTCCTGACTTACCCGGATGCTGCACTTGTGGAGATTCACTCGAAGAAAGCCTTAGTATGGCCAAAGACGCACTCTCTCTTTTTCTCGTAGAACTCGAGGATGAAAAACAGGACATACCCAAGCCCTCTTCGATCAAGTCTCTTTCATTAGAAGGGAACCGTTTTGCTTCTCTTATCAATGCGGATACTACAATTTACCGGCAAACATTAAGCAACGTTGCTGTAAAAAAGACTCTGTCTATACCTCAATGGCTCAACCAGGCTGCCATCGCTAATGGCATTAATTTTTCTCAGGTTTTGCAGGATGCCCTGAAGCAAAAACTCAATATGTTATAATAGGTATCATACATCATTCGGAAAGGAAGACATAAAATTATGAAGATCGGTTTTATAGGACTCGGAAATATGGCCGGTGCCATGATCGGCGGCCTTATAAAGGACGGAACCACACCCTCCGACATCATCGGATACGATGTCAGCGAAACCATATGTAATAAGAGAAAAGAGGAATTTGGTATTACTATTGCCGAAAACAACGATGCTGTCGCTAAGGCTTGCACAAGAGTGGTTTTAGCAGTAAAACCCCAATTTCTTACATCTGCTTTATCAGAAGTCTCAAAATTCTCACAGGAGACTGTTATCATCTCCATCGTTGCAGGGAAAACACTTGAGTTCCTTTCAGATGCTATAAAAGGCACAAAGAAGATCATCCGATGCATGCCCAATACCGCAGCACTTGTAGGTGCCGCTATGACAGGTGTGGCTGCAACTGATGACGTTACAAATGAAGAACGTGAAACTGCTCTCTCAATTATAGAAAGCTTCGGGAAAGCGATCGTCATCCCCGAAAAGCTTATGGACACCGTAACCGGTGTTTCGGGCAGCTCTCCCGCCTTCGTGTTCATGTTCATTGAGGCTATGGCTGACGCTGCGGTCCTCGAAGGGATGCCCCGCGCTATGGCTTATGAATTCGCTGCCGGCGCCGTTTATGGAAGCGCAAAGCTTATGATGGAAACAGGCAAGCACCCCGGTGAATTAAAAGACATGGTAACTTCGCCCGCAGGCACGACTATCATGGGCGTCAAAGCACTTGAGGACGGTGCCTTCCGCAGCACAGTTATGGATGCCGTTATTGCGGCAACTGAGCGTTCCAAAGAGTTATGATCGAAGATTAACACTGCTACCCTTATGACGAAGGAAATTTACGGCTGTAATATAAATTCACATACAAAACCGAAGAAGACCGGCATTTCTGCCGATCTTCTTTTTATCAGAATCTTCAATTCACTGACATGGGGCTCAGGTCTCATCATCGGATCCTATATCCTCCGATTCGGAATCCTCATAGTAATTTCCTTCATCCTGGAAATCAGATGATTCTTCCTCATAGAACACTTCACCATCCGAATACTCATTATCGCCGTATACTTCTCCGCCGAATTTTTCATCGTGGTATCCGCTTTCGCTGTATTCATCTTCTTCGTAATACTCATCTTCCTCGACGGAATCGGTACTGAGACTTACATTACGATAAACCTTCATACCTGTTCCGGCAGGGATAAGCTTACCGATGATTACATTCTCTTTAAGTCCGATAAGCGGATCTACCTTACCACGGCTGGCAGCTTCGGTAAGTACCTTTGTTGTTTCCTGGAATGATGCCGCAGAAAGGAAGGAATTTGTAGCAAGCGCAGCCTTTGTGATACCAAGCAATACCTGCTTTCCGTCTGCGGGCTCCTTGCCCTCAGCCTTCATCTTTTCGTTGACTTCATTATATTCAAGGACATCTACCATACTTCCGGGAAGGAAGTTTGTATCACCGTTATCTTCAATACGAACTTTCTTAAGCATCTGTCTGACGATAACCTCGATATGCTTATCGTTGATCTCAACACCCTGAAGTCTGTAAACGGCCTGTACTTCCTGAATCATGTAATCCTGTACGGCTCTGATTCCTTTAATCTTCATGATGTCATGAGGGTTAACGGAACCTTCCGTAAGTTCATCACCGGCTTCAATGACCTGGCCGTCTTCAACCTTAAGTCTTGATCCGTAAGGGATAAGATAGGTCTTGGACTCGGGATTATCCTCATCATCGGAAACAACGGTAACTTCACGTTTTTTATTTGTATCTTTGATCTGAACAGTTCCGCCGAATTCAGCGATAATAGCAAGTCCCTTAGGCTTACGTGCCTCAAAAAGCTCCTCGACACGGGGAAGACCGTGAGTAATATCATCTCCGGCAACACCACCGGTATGGAAGGTACGCATCGTAAGCTGTGTACCGGGCTCACCGATTGACTGTGCAGCGATGATACCTACTGCTTCGCCGACCTGAACCGGCTCGCCGGAAGCCATGTTTGCACCATAACATTTAGCACATACTCCGAGATGCGACTTACATGTAAGGACAGTACGGATCTTGATCTTTGCATCCTTGCCTTTTTCAACAACAGCCTTCGTCTTACAGATCGCTGCTGCACGCTTGGGAGTGATCATATGATTCTTCTTAACGATGATCTCACCGTTATCATCATAGATATCCTCACACGAGAAACGTCCTGTGATTCGCTCCTTAAGAGACTCGATAACCTGTCTTCCGTCAGAGAACTCTTTTACATCCATTCCGACGATCTCTTCTTCACCCGCGCAGCAGTCATCCTCACGAATGATAAGTTCCTGAGATACATCAACAAGACGTCTTGTGAGGTATCCGGAGTCAGCTGTACGAAGCGCCGTATCGGACAGACCCTTACGTGCTCCGTGTGCAGAGATGAAGTACTCGAGTACGTCAAGTCCGTCACGGAAGTTAGCCTTAACAGGGAGCTCGATCGTCTTACCTGATGTATCCGACATATGACCACGCATACCGGCAAGCTGTTTGATCTGCTTTTCGGAACCACGGGCACCGGAATCAGCCATCATGTAAATGTTGTTATATTTATCAAGACCTGCCATAAGGCACTTGGTAACTTCATCATCGGCAGCCTTCCATGCAGCGATTACGGCTTTATAACGCTCCTCTTCATTAAGCAGACCTCTGTGGGCATCTCTGTTGATCCTGTCAACAGTTGCTTCGGTTTCGTTAATGATACTCTGCTTTTCCGGAGGAACGGTCATGTCGGAAACAGAAACCGTCATTGCTGCTCTGGTTGAATACTTATATCCGAGGCTCTTGATCGCGTCAAGAGTTTCTGCTGTCATTGTTGCACCGTGTGTGTTAATACACTTTTCAAGGATTCCCTTAAGTTCCTTCTTCTTTACAAGGTAATCTACCTCGAGGTCAAGGAAACATTCGGGATCCGTTCTGTCAACAATACCAAGGTCTTGAGGAATGGCCTCGTTGAAGATAAATCTACCGAGTGTGGTGTAGAGGAACTTGGATACTTTGCGTTCTGTTCCGTCTGCATCTTTAAACATTCCTTCACGTTTAACATAAATATACTGGTGAAGTGTGATCTCGCCATTTTCGTAGGCAAGAAGCGCATTGTCCATGGAATAGAACTTTCTGCCGAGGAGATCTACCAACCTGCAGACAATCCTTCTGTCACGTTCGGGATCAACACAAACCTTAACTATCGTATCAAACTCAAGAGCCGTGCCTTTGATGGCTTCAACAGCTGCTTTTGCTGCTTCATCGTCTTTTGCTTTAAGAACAGCCTTAGCCTTCTTTTCCTGATAGTCCTGATATGCGTCTATCGCATCCTGAACACTCTCAAACTCAGCAACAAAGCTGTCTTTCTCTTTCTCATGAGCGGGATCCGTCAGATAATCCGCATATTTATGTATCGTCAGATAGTAAATACCGAGAACCATATCCTGTGAAGGAACGGCAACAGGACCACCATCTGAAGGCTTCAAAAGGTTATTGGGTGAAAGCATGAGGAATCTTGCCTCAGCCTGTGCCTCAACCGAAAGAGGAAGATGCACAGCCATCTGATCACCGTCGAAGTCGGCATTGAAAGCCGTACAAACGAGGGGATGAAGCTTGATCGCCTTACCTTCGACAAGGATGGGTTCAAATGCCTGAAT
>JAILKT010000029.1 GCA_024693545.1 Lachnospiraceae bacterium | reverse complement strand
CGGTGCTGATGACAGTAATGCACCATTTGGCGAAAATCCGCCCAGCGAGATCGACAGTATGATCACCGATCTTTTAAGTGAGATGCCCGAAGAAGATACTGCAGCTGATGAGCCTATGCTTGATCCCGATGATATAGCGGATATTTTCTCTGAACAGGGAGAAGCCAATGATATTTCCGGTTCTGATGAAAACAGTGATATTAATATTCTTGAGGGCGCAGACATTCAGCCTGAAATTGAAGATGTGCAAAGCGCGGATGATATTTTCTCTGTAAACGATACGGAAATGGTTGATCCTTTCGGCGGTGATATAGCCCCGTCCGATGAGCCTGTTGAGCCTGATATTCAGTTCGTTAATCCGGGTGATGAACCAAGTGAAGAGGTTCTTGGTGCGGATGATCTTTTCGCACTTGATGATTCTACGATTTCAGAGAACGATATTGTCAGTGTCGGTGGTGTAGATGAACCGATCGATATCATGTCGGAGATTGAATCGGGCGCTCTTGAGGAAAAGATTAAGGCACTTGACGCTCCGAAGAGTGAGGAAGTCACCAAAAAGAAAAAGAAGTCCTGGTTCCAGAAGATCTTCGGTAACGTTGTAGAAGAACTCACTGAAGAACAGAAAGAAGCACGCCGTAAAAAAGCTGAGGATGAGGAAAAGCAGAAAGCAGCAATCCTCGAAGCTAAAAAGAAAAGTGCGGAAGAAGCTAAGGCTGCCAAGGAAGCTCAAAAAGAGATCGACAAGGCTGAAGCCGAGGAAAAGAAAAAACAGGCTGAAGAAGCTAAAAGAAAAGCACGAGAGGAAGCACGTGAAAAGGCAAGAAAGAAGAAAGAAGCGCGTGAAGCTCTCGAAATAAGCGACGAAGATGAAGGCAAGATAAACAAAGTCGGTGCCGGCATATTGTTTATCTTGTTTGGGATCATTGCCGCATTCATTATACTCGGTACCAATACATATACATATAATCTGAGCATCGAGAACGCTCAGACAGATTTCCTCATCAGACATTATAATGAGGCTTATTATGATGTTTACGGACTTACCATAAAAGACGAAGATATAGAATTATACGACAGGATCATGACGGTTATGTACGTTAATTCACAGCTTAACTCCTATAATTACTACATGAAATCAAATAATAGGGACAAAGCGCTGAATTCACTTATCAAAGGTCTGGAAAAATACGAAAAGTATTATATGCTTGCGACGACTCTCGGCATTACGGATGATCTTGAATACGTTAAGACAAATATTCTTAATGAACTGAACCGGACCTTCGGACTTACGGAGAGCGATGCCAATTCCATGATGAATATTAATGACGTCATTGACTATAGTGAGTATATTTATGCTCTTTTGGGGACATATGACCTTGACGCCATCAAGTCTATATCTTAAATAATCAAACGTCTATTTGAATAATCAAACGTCTATTAGAGGAGGAAACAAATTGAAGGTTGGTCTTATAGATTACGAGGCCGGAAATACCAGCAGTGTCTCTAAGGCACTTGAGTATCTCGGCGTTGATGTAATTCTTTCTAATAATCCTATTGATCTGAAAAATTGTGACAGAATAGTTTTCCCCGGAGTCGGTGCTTTTTACGATGCAATGTGCAAACTTGAAAAGTACGGACTTATTTCTGTTATACATGAACTTGTAGACAGTGGAGTTCCTTTCCTTGGGATTTGTCTCGGAATGCAGCTGCTATTTGATGAAAGCGCTGAAACGATCGGTTCTGCCGATGGGACGACATCGGTGAAGGGCTTGTCAATACTTCACGGCCGTATCAAGCGATTCGATGATAAGTTGCTTTCCAAAGCAAATCTTAAGATCCCTCAGATAGGATGGAACAGCATTGACATCAAAAAGAAAGATTCAAAGCTTTATCGCGGCATTGATGACGGCGCATATGTATACTTTGTCCATTCCTACCACCTTGAGTGCAAAAACAAAGAAGATGTAGCATCAACAACCGAATACGGGACAGTGTTTGACAGTTCCGTTGAGCACGGTAATATTTTCGGATGTCAGTTTCATCCGGAAAAAAGCGGTGAAATAGGACTCAGGATACTTTCGAATTTCATAAAGTATTCTGATTAAACAATGACCTTTTTGGGTCCATATTATAGATTACATTCGGAGAAATATATGTTTACTAAAAGAGTTATACCTTGTCTTGATGTTAAGCACGGAAGAGTTGTTAAAGGTGTTAATTTCGTAAATCTCAGGGATGCAGGAGATCTTGTCGAGGTTGCGAAAGCATATAATGAGGAAGGCGCGGACGAGCTTGTTTTCCTTGATATTACGGCATCGTCGGATAAGCGTAATATTGTGACTGAAATGGTCAAGAGAGTGGCAAGCTGTATTTTCATTCCCTTTACAGTCGGCGGCGGGATCAGAAGCGTTGATGATTTCAGAGCAATACTTCGTGCAGGCGCAGACAAAGTTGCTGTAAATTCGGCGGCCATAGAGAATCCGACGCTTATAAGCGAAGCGGCCGCAGTTTTCGGAAGTCAGTGCGTTGTATGCGCTATCGATGCGAAAAGACGTCCTGACGGAAAAGGTTTTACCGTATATAAGCATGGCGGACGTATCGATATGGGGATCGATGCGATCGAATGGGCGGTTAAGGCGGAAAAGCTTGGTGCCGGAGAAATTCTCCTGACCAGCATGGATTGTGACGGTACAAAAGACGGCTATGATCTTGAACTGACGAAAGCCATAACAGACAGGGTAAACATTCCTGTTATAGCCTCCGGTGGTGCAGGTAAAAAAGAGCATTTCCTTGATGCGTGTACGAAAGCAAATGCTGATGCGGTACTGGCTGCGTCGCTGTTCCATTATAAAGAGCTAAAGATAATGGATCTTAAGAAGTATTTAAAAGATAACGGTGTCAGTGTGCGCATGTGAGTTATTCAATGTAGCGCTCTGTAGCTTTAGGTGAAACTTGATAATAGTATGGACGGTCAATAAATACGACAGTTTTATTCTACCAAATCCAAATTCTTAAACGCCGTCGACAGCATGAGCTTAATTCTGTTAAGCTGATTAACCTCACTGGCTCCGGGATCGTAATCCACCGCTACGATGTTTGCTTCAGGATAGTGATACTTGATCTCTTTTATAACACCTTTTCCAACTATGTGGTTGGGAAGGCATGCGAAAGGCTGCGCACAAACGATATTCGGTACCCCTGATTTGATGAGCTCTATCATTTCACCGGTAAGGAACCAGCCTTCACCTGTCTGGTTACCGATCTCTACGATGGGACGTGCGTACTTCGCGATCGTTTCAATCGTCTCTGGAGCATTGAATCGTTTTGATCTGTTCATTTCTTCGACCGCGATCTTCCTGCTTTTTTCAAAGAACTTGATGATATAATCATTGATGATAGCACTCGACTTACTCTTGCCGAGAATCCGATATTTGTACTCGGCATCATATGAGCAGTAGAGCAGGAAATTAAGGAGTTCGGGTACAACCGCTTCGGCTCCTTCACTCTCAAGCAGATCAACGAGGTAATTGTTTGCAGCCGGCATGTATTTAACAAGTATTTCACCAACGACACCGACT